>JANOXT010000321.1:0-7522 GCA_031418555.1 Lysobacterales bacterium
TGCGCCGGACACCGACTGGCACGTGTCGCGTCTGTACGCATTCGCGCGCGGTTTGGGCGCATCGGTGCTGGTGCCGCGCTATTCGCGCTATGTGATCGATCTGAATCGTCCGCCCGACGATCTCTCGCTGTATCCGGGACAGAACACCACCGGGCTGTGCCCGACGGTGCGCTTTTCCGGCGCCCCGGTGTATCTGCCTGGTCTGGAACCGGTGCCCGATGAGATCGCCGCGCGCATCGACACGTATTGGCGGCCGTATCACGCGGCGCTGCGCGGGGAACTCGACCGCCTGCGCGCCGTGCACGGCCGCGTGCTGCTGTGGGAAGGCCATTCGATCCGCGGCGAATGTCCGTTCCTGTTCGACGGGCGTCTGCCGGATTTGAATATCGGCACCGCATCCGGCGCGAGCTGCGCACCGCATCGACAGGCGCTTATCGACACTGCGCTGCGTGCGCAAACCGGCTACAACGGGGTGGTCAACGGACGATTCAAAGGCGGTTTCATCACCCGCCATTATGGCGACCCGGCGAACGGCATCGATGCCGTGCAACTGGAGATCGCGCAGCGCATTTACATGCATGAAGACACGTTCGGGTATGACGCCGCGCTTGCGACAAACGCGCAGTCGGCGATCCGCGCATTGATTGAAGCGGCGTTGGCGTGTCGGTAGAGCGGACTTCAGTCCGCTGTCGGCTTGCATGCACTGTGCAGCGGACTGAAGTCCGCTCTACCAGACCGCTTTACCAGACCGTTCTAGCAGATCGCTTTATCCCTTCGCTGCCGATACGCGCTCAGCGCGGTCGCTGGGCGCCGATATCGATCATGGTTTCGCCGCGCACGTCGATCTGTAGCTGCTGGTGCGCGCGCGCATCGTCGATCGACCACGGCAGCGGCAGATTGTCGGCGATCGCTTCGATGCGATGCGCGCCGACCGCGACGCGCTCGAACGCGAAGCGGCCCTGATCGTCGGTGCGCGCGGTGTAGCGTTCGTCGAGGGTAATGGTGATGTTCGCGACCGGCTGCTCGGACGCCGAGCGCACGCCGTCGCCGTTCTCGTCGAGAAACACGCTGCCTGCGATGCGTCCTGTTGCCGCGTTCGGCGGCCCGCCCAGCACCTGCCGGGCGCGTCCTGCGCTGTAGTCGTAGCGCAGACTCACATACACCGAGCGGTCGTGCGGCAGCGTTTCGAAGACCGGCTGATTGGTCAGCGGATCGAGCGCGAACGGGGAACGACGCGAGCCGCGGCTGTCGCTGAGGTTGCCCAGCAGCGTCCAGCGCGATGCGATGCGCCAGCGCCCGCCGAGATTCAGATCGAACCCGTGCGAAGGGTCGTCGCCTGCGCTGCGACTCCAGCGGATCGTACCGTCGAGCGAAACATCGTCGGTCAGATCGAATCCGCCGTAGGTCGCCAGCGATAACGTGCGGCTGGCGCTGGGACGGTCGTTGGCGAGTTGGCCGACGCCCGCCGAGACCGAGAGCCGCGAGCCTTCGCGCATCCGCAGCGCATGATCGACGAGCAACTGCCAGCTGTCCGGATTGCGCGCATCGTGCGCACGGTCGTACTGCAGCCGGGTTTGCCCCCAGCGCGACTGCGTGTCCACAAAAAGTTGCAGCGACTGCGCACTGTCGCCGGTAGTGGCGCTGCTGTCGCGCGCCGACAGCCCGCCGCCGTAACCCAGTCGCGCACTGGCCTGATAGCGCAGGAAGCTGTTGCCGTACCAGCCATCGAAACTTTTGCCGGAAATCGAATCGATGCGATCGACGCCCGCATTCCAGTTCCAGCGCGCGCGGTTGAACTGCACGCGGTAATAGCCGCCACGGATATCGCTGTTGATCGGCCATGCGCCCCAGGCCAGTCCCGGTTCGAGATAGAACGCGCCGTAGCGATGGGTGAAACGCCCGCGGTCGGCGCGGGCATCGAGCCACAGGCCCGACGCCTGTGCCTTGTCGGTATCGCTGAGCTGCAGATTCACGCCGATGTTGTCGTGCGCGCCCTGCCAACGGTTGCCGAACAGGACCGCGCGGGTCTGGCCGTTCTGGAAGGCGGGAACGCCCTGGTCTTCGGGAACGATGCGGCCATCGGTGACCAGCAGCGATGCCGCACCGGTCCACTGTTTCGACCAGCGCCACTGCGCGCCAAAGCTGGCGACCGAACCGTTGCCGGACTCGAAACCGCTGAGTCGCGCACCGTCGAACGTGCCGCCGCGGCCGATTGCGGCCTGCAGCTGCAGGCCTCGCGCGCGCTGCTGCCATTCGCTGCTGGCGCCCAGAATCGGCACGCTGGGCAGGAAGAACCGGTACTGATCGCGCAGCGACTCCGGCATCGGCGTATTCAGCACGCCCAGTCCGTTGTTGACCGACCAGCCGCCCGGCATGGCCAGACCGCGCTGCCACAGCGTCGCGCTGCCGCGCCATCGCGCGCCGCCATCGCGGGCGCGATCGGTGCGAAACACCAGGGCATCCGCGGATATCGTGCCGAGCGCATCGGTGTCCCAGAAGCCTCCGAAGCCGGCGCCCAGTTCGACGCTGCGTTCGCCGGCGAAACGGCTGCGGTGCGCGACCAGTTCGATATGCGCGGCCCGGGGCGGGCCGGACAGGGCGTCGTCCTCGTCGTCGTCCACCGGCAACGATGCGAGCTTCTCGGCCGAAATGATTCTGTCGCGATAGGGCGCATCGATGTCTTCGCTGGCTGTAGCTGCGGCCCCGAGCCCTATGAACGGGTCGTAGTTCGCACCGGCGTCTGACGATTCCGCGGCGGATCCCGGTTTGGGCGTCAACGCAAGCGCGAGTGCCAGCGCTAGCAGGCTTGGCGAAGGACGACCGGTGTGCCTATCCCGCATGCCGCTCATCGACTCAACGTGGTCTCGATATCCAGCCGCTGACTGCCCGAATCCAGCCGGCCCTTGATCCTGAGCGGATAGACGATTGCCGGCAGCGGCTTGCTGTTGTCTTCGGCCTGTGGATAAAGCGGAACATCGCGGGTCGCGCCGACCAGGATCGGGCTGCTGTCGGGTATCAGCACAATCCGGCTGCCTTTGGCATCCACGCCGGCCAGATAGCCTTCCAGGCGGCCGTGCGCATCGCCGAGATTGCGCACGCGCAACACCGGCAGCGTCTGTCCCTGGACCTTGGCGCTGCGGGTTTCCAGGACTTCGAGTTCAGGCGCGCCAGCGCCGATCGCCAGATACACGATCACCCCGATCCGGCCGCTGATCGGCAGCGGCACATTGCCGCGCGGTGGCTGGGTTTCGCCTTCGATCATGATCGCGAACCGGCACTCGCCGCGTGGCGTGCCGGCCGGTACCGCAACCTCGAAGCGGTAGCGACGTTTTCCGTTGGCCTTGACCGCCATCTCGCCGGCTTCGATCCCCACCCAGGGCCGGCAGCTGTCTTTGGACAGCACCTGCGTAAACACCGGCGCGCCCTGCGCATCCAGGCTCCAGTCGGCGGTCTGCACGGTGTAACGCGCAGCCTTGGACGACGTATTGTTGATCTCGATAATGTTGCGATAGGTCGCGCCCGCCTTGGCGCGGTCTTCGAAGCGCGGCGGAGTGACCACAACCGCGAATTCCTGCGCAAACCCCGCCAGTGGCAGCAGCAGGACGACAAGCGCAAGCGCGCAGCGCAGACGGAGGCACGCCATCATGGAAACTCCAGTTCGATTTCGAACGCGAAACTCAGGTCCTGCGGACGCAGCACGCGGTTGCCGTCGGCCTGCAGAGTCATGCGGAATATATCTTCCAGCCGATCGCTCTGGATCGGTCCGGCGTACACCAGCGTACGGCCGCCGTCGCGCATCGCGCCGGGCAGCAGTGGGCCATTGGCGGTCCAGCGCACATTCACCGGCCCGATCGGCTGCGACGGCAGCGTCTGGTAGATGCGTGCGCTTCGGCCGCGCCAGGGGGAAACGTCAAGCCGCACCTGCACCACCACCTGGCCGCTCATCGTCGAAGTCTGTCCGGGCTGCGGCGCCATGGAATCCCAGCGCATCTTGATCGGGCCCGCTTCCAGCACCTGACTGGCGCTGTCGTCGACCGGATACGTTTGGGCGGCGAGCGGGCAAGCCCACAGCAGCGCGACCAGCGACAGCACGCTGCGGATCATGGCGTTGCCAGGGTGTAGGTGACGCGGGCGTTGTAAGTGCCTGCGGCGACGATGGCATCGTTGCCATAGACGAAACTGTGGCAGCTCTCGTTCCATAGGTTGCTCTGCAGCGTGGCCAGTGTCTGGGTGCCGCCGGTGAAGGTGCCTGCGGGGATGGGCTGTGCGCCGGCGTCGCCATTGCCGCTGCTGGTCCAGCTGATCTGGCTGATCTGGATGGTATCCCCGCCGGCGTTGGTCAATGTGGTGGGTGAGGTCACGCGCAGCGTCGCACTCTGGCTGACGGCGGTCGGCAATCGGAAGAAGGTGCTGATATACACCTGCCCGGCGTTGCAGAAGGCGAAGCCGTCGAGATCGCTGCTCAGCCGGCCGCTGCCGGTCATTGCCTGGTCCACGGTGTTGCCCACGACCGCTGCCGGCACGGTGACGCTGACCAGATTGACCGTGGTGTTTGCGGCTGGCGTGCCGCCGCCGTTGTAATTGCACCTGTAATAGTGCCGTCGCCGACGCGCAGATAGGCGGCCTTGGCGCCGACGCCGATGGTGACGGTGTACGCGCAGGCGTTGCCGATCCCCGCAGTGGCCAGCACCAACAGCGGCAGGCTCGATGCGATGCGGAAACTCGGAAAACGGGGGAGACGCAATTCCATGGCGTGGTCCTCTCGAACAAAGGGCTGTCCCGACGGACAGCCCCTGTTTGAACCTGTTGAACGCGAATTGTCGAACGCGGATCCGACTGGATTCGAATTGGGTTCGAGGCTGTTTTCGATTACGGCAACGAAGCAGTGTAGGTCACGCGGCCGTTGTTGACGTTCACGCCGCCGTAGCTGCCGGCGCCGACGAAGTTGGTGTTGCTGTACGCGAACGACCAGTTGGCGGTGCGATTGACCACCTGCGTGCCGACATTCGGCGTCACCGTGACCGCGGCGCTGGCGGCGCCGTCGACCAGGGTCGGTACGCCCAGCGCGACGTTTGAGCTGGTCGACAGGATTTCGGCGAACGAGATGTTCTGGCCGGCGCCGTTGTTCAGCTGGCCCAGGGTGGTACCGGTCAGCGATACGTTGCCGTTGTTGCTCTGCAGCAGCACCGGCACGGCGCCGCCGTTGGTACGGGCGATATCGGTACCGTCGCCGACGTTGGCGGCCGGGACGGTGAACTCGACCAGATCGATCACAGTGCCGGCGCTGCCGACCTGGAAGCGGATGAATTTAGGAATCACCACCCGGAAATCGAGGCGGGCGTTGGCGTTGAGCACGCCGGCGCCGGTCTGGAAATCGGATTCGGCGTGAGCGGGCATGACAGCGGCCATGGCGAGGCAGAGCATGCCGGCGGCGCCGAGGGTTTTGCGAGTCTTCAGCATTGTGGCGTTCCTTGAGGATGGACTTGGGAGTGTCGCGATCGCAGTTTGGCTGCAGCGATCGGAAATACGCGTGACACAGGCACCTCAAGCACAGAGCGTGCCATTCGCCGCGCCTCGTTTGCCGGTCGAAATAGCGTGATGGAAATACGCAAAAAAAGCTCCATGCGCATCCTCAATGCCGTTTTATGCCGTGGCGCGTCGCGTTGTGGCAATTCGGGTAGGGGGCGGAAACCCTGCCCGGGTCGCCGAATTCCGTACACTTCCCCGGTGTCGGCTTCCGTCGACGGGCTGGCAAGAGGAGTGACTGTGCTGCAGATATTGCTTGTGGTCTTGTGGATCCTGGTTGGGCTCGGGGTATCGCTATGGCTGTTGATGCGTTTCGTCCGGCCGTGGTGGCTGGCCCGGAATGCCGAGACGATGCGGTCTGCGGGCGCACGCGTCCCCGAAACGATTGCAACCCCGGCACCCCAGCTCGACGCTGCGCAGATGCAGCGCGCGGTCGAAATGCAGCGCAGCAGCCGATTAAGCGCTCTGCAGGAGACGATCATCGACAGGTTTGTGCAGTCCGGACAGCTTGAAGCGCCCGAGTGGGAGCGCGTGCGCGATCGCGTGGTCGTGGTCCACGATCTGCTGAGCCGAGAAGACGCCGCCGACCTTGCGCGCATGTCGGCCGACCGGCAAGCCGCTGAGCCGGTGGTCGCCTCGGTGCTTGCGCAGTCGCTGTCGCCGCTCGACACGTTCGAGCACATCGCAACGCTATTGCCCGAAACGCAGCGGCCGCGGCTGCTGGGCGAAGTAGATCATCCGCTGTATTCGCAGCTGTACGTGCCGGCAGCATGAATCCGTAGCAGGGCCTTTTGGCTCGATCTCTTTGCGTACAGATTTTGGATGACGGGCAAAACCAGGTATCGCTTCGCGCATTTTTGTCTGCGCTGATCAAAATTTTCCCGGCAATTGAAAAAAAGTGCGCAGACATCAGACGCTGAGTCTCACCAGGTCTGCATGACGCGCTCGGGGCTGAAGGCCCTTCTACGCGGTTTTCTATTCAAACTTCCAACGTCGCCAGATCGCCCGCGACACGCAGAAAATTCAGCTGTGGTGTCATGCGCGCCGTCGCAACGGCTGGCAGTAATGAATTGCCACGTCAGACCTCCAGTGTCGCCAGATCGCCTTTCGTCTCCAGCCACGTCTTGCGATCCGAAGCGCGCTTCTTCGCCAGCAGCATATCCATCAGCGCATGGGTCTCCGGTCCGCCGTCGACGGTGAGCTGCACCAGCCGGCGCGTGTCGGGATGGATCGCCGATTCGCGCAGCTGCTGCGGATTCATTTCGCCGAGGCCCTTGAAGCGGGTGACGTTGATCGTGCCGCCGAAACCTTTGGTGTTCGCGGCTTTCTCGCGCTCGATCTTCTCCAGCAGGATGCGTTTTTCTTCCTCGTCCAGCGCGTAAAACACCTGCTTGCCCACGTCGACGCGGAACAGCGGCGGCATCGCCACGAAGATGTTGCCGGCGATCACCAGCGCCGGAAAATGCTTCAGGAACAGCGCCGACAGCAGCGTCGCGATGTGCAGGCCGTCGGAGTCGGCGTCGGCCAGAATCACCACCTTGCCGTAGCGAAGGCCGCTGATGTCGTCCTTGCCGGGGTCGCAGCCGATCGCGACCGCGAGATCATGCACTTCCTGCGAAGCGAGCACGCTGCCGGAGGCGACTTCCCACGTATTCAGAATCTTGCCGCGCAGCGGAAGAATCGCCTGAAAATCCTTGTCGCGCGCCTGTCGTGCCGAGCCGCCGGCGGAATCGCCTTCGACCAGGAATATCTCTGTGCGCGACAGATCCTGACTGATGCAGTCGGCCAACTTTCCGGGTAGGGCAGGGCCCTGTGTGACTTTCTTGCGGACGATCTGTTTTTCGGTTTTCAGCCGCGCGGCGGCGCGATCGATGGCGAGCTGTGCGATTTTTTCGCCCAGTTCGGTGTGTGTGTTCAGCCACAGCGAAAAGGCATCATGCGCCGCACCTTCGACAAACCCGGCCGCCTGTCGCGACGACAGTCGTTCTTTGGTCTG
>JANOXT010000322.1:0-9862 GCA_031418555.1 Lysobacterales bacterium
CGGTTACTGGGTGAGCGATCCGCAGCGCTACGGCGTGGCCGAATTCGATGCCGCCGGGAAAGTGATCGGCCTTGAAGAAAAGCCGGTCAAGCCAAAGTCGCACTACGCGGTGACCGGCCTGTATTTCTACGACGGTCGCGCCAGCGATTTCGCGGCGGACCTCAAACCGTCTCCGCGCGGCGAACTGGAAATCACCGATCTCAACCAGCGTTATCTCGACGAGGGCTCGCTGCATCTGCAGCAGTTGGGCCGCGGCTATGCCTGGCTGGACACCGGCACCCACCAGTCGCTGCTCGAAGCCTCGAATTACATCGAGACCATCGAAGCGCGGCAGGGTCTGCGCGTCTGCTGTCCTGAAGAAATCGCCTGGAACAACGGCTGGATCGACGCCGCGCAGCTGGAGGCACTGGCCAAGCCCCTGGCGAAAAACGGCTACGGCCAATATCTGCTGGGTCTTGCCGAACGCGGATTCGTGCCGTGAGCAGTGCCGGCGCATGAAAGTCATCCAAACCGATCTGCCCGGCTGCGTCGTGATTGAACCGCAGGTGTTCGGCGACAGCCGCGGTTTTTTCTACGAGTCGTTCAACCGCGACAAACTGGTCGCGCATGGTCTGACCGTGCCGGACTTCGTGCAGGGCAACGTCTCATCGTCCGCACGCGGCGTGCTGCGCGGCCTGCACTACCAATGGCCGAAGCCGCAGGGCAAGTATGTGTCGGTGATCGAAGGCGAGGTCTGGGACGTCGCCGTCGATATCCGCAAAGGTTCCCCCAGCTTCGGACGCTGGACTTCGGTGCTGCTCAATGCCGAAAACCGCCGCCATTTCTGGATTCCGCCGGGCTTCGCGCACGGTTTCGTGACCTTGAGCGAGCGCGCGGTGTTCACGTATCTGTGCACTGAAACCTACGACCGCGAGGCGGATGCCGCACTGCGCTGGAACGATGCCGCGTTCGCCATCGACTGGCCGGTGTCGGAACCTTCGCTGTCGGAAAAAGACGCCAAGGCGCCGTTTCTTGCCGATATCGCCGCAGAGCGGCTGCCGCCTTACATCGGGTGAGGACTGCGACGTGAAGATCCTGCTGTTCGGCGCCAACGGCCAGGTCGGCCATGAGCTGCGCCGCAGTCTGGCGTCGCTGGGCGAAGTGGTCGCGACTACGCGGAGCGGCGTGCTGGAAAAATCCATGTTTGACTACGGCATGCTGGACAACGGCATGTCCGACAACGGCATGTCCGACGACGGCATACGCTGCGAAACCGCCGACTTCGATACGCCCGATGCGCTACCGGCGCTGATCGCACGCATCGCGCCCGATGTGGTGGTCAACGCTGCGGCCTATACCGCGGTGGACCGCGCGGAATCGGATCGCGATGCCGCGTTTCGCGCCAACGCCGAAGCGCCGCAGCGCATCGCCGAAGCCTGCGCAGCGCGCGATGCGCTGCTGGTGCATTACTCCACGGACTATGTATTCGACGGCAGCGGCACGCGGCCGTATCGCGAAGACGACCCGACGTCGCCGCTCGGTGTCTACGGCGAAAGCAAACTGGCCGGCGAGATTGCGATTCAAGCCAGCGGCGCCAGATACATGATCTTCCGCACCGCGTGGGTGTATGCGTCGCACGGTAAAAACTTCATGCGCACGATGCTGCGGCTCGCGGCCGAGCGCGACGAACTGCGCGTGGTTGCCGATCAGGTCGGCACGCCGACGCCGGCAGCATTGATCGCCGACGTCACCGCAGCCGTGCTGGTGCGTCCGTTCGCCCGCAGCGGCACATGGCATCTCACCGCTGCGGGCGAGACGACCTGGCATCGTTTTGCGGAAGCCATTACCGCCGCTGCGCATGCGCGCGGACAGCTTGGGCGGATCCCGCGTGTCGTGCCGATAGCGACGGCTGACTATCCGACGCCGGCGAAGCGGCCGGCGTATTCGCGACTGGATATCGCCAGTATCGAAGCGGAATTCAGCATTGTGATGCCGGATTGGCGGACAGCACTGGAGATGATCCTGGATGGCCGCGATTTTCGCTTCGATAACGTCTGAGTCCACGCACCAACGTCACTGTCGGAGGTCATCCATGAAACCGTTCGCCATTCTTTTCGCCGCTGTCCTGCTGGCTTCGCCTTTGGCTGCTGCAGCGCAGACCGCGAAGCCATATGAAATCGAGGACTTCATTCGCAAGCAGAAGTTCGTGGACATCAAGATCTCGCCGACGGGCGAATATTACGCCGCCACCGTGCGCGTCGAGCGCAAGACTGCGCTTGCCATTCTGCGTCGATCGGACAATAAATTGATGGCCTCGCTGTCGATTCCGGGCGATCGGACCGTCGTCGATGATTTCTGGTGGGTCAGCGCGGACCGCGTGTTGATCAGCCCGGCCGAAAAAATGGGCGCGCTGGAACAACCACGGCTGACGGGCGACCTGTATGCGGTCAATGTCGACGGCAGCAAGGGCGGCATCCTCGTTGGTCAGAACGTGCAAGGGGAAGGCGCAGGTACGCACATCCAGCCGCGCAAGGTCGAAGACGTAGCGGCATTCCTGATCGACGATCTGCCTGGCAACGACAAGGACGTGATTATTTCCGTGTCTCCATTCACCGCCGACCCTTACACCCGCGTCGAGAAGATGGATGTCTATACGGGTCGACGCATGCCGATCACCCGTGCGCCCGTGCGCAACGCCGGTTTCCTGACCGACAATGCCGGCAACGTCCGCTTCGCATCGGGCGAGGACAACGATCTTTCGAAGCGGCTGTATTACCGGACGCCGGACGGCAATGAGTGGAAACTGATCAACGATACCCGTGAGAGTGGGTTCGCGCAGTACCCGCTGGGTTTCTCTGTCGACGATAAACTCGTCTATTTGCAGGTGGAACAGGCGCAGGGGCCGGATGCGATCATCGCCTGGGACATTGCGGCCGACAAGAAGACCGAGGTGTTTCGCGACGACAACACCGATCCGAGTCCCATCTACGTCGCGGGTCAGCTTCATGGCGTCCGGGTGGTCGACGGCCTGCCGCGTACGGCGTTCTTCGATCCGCAGTCCGCGATCGCCAAGCTCTACCGGAAACTCGAAAAAGCGTTCGCAGGCGAAAGCGTGGAGATCACGTCCATGACTGCTGACGGCAAGATCGCGCTGGTGCTCGTGGATAGCGACCGCAATCCCGGCGACTTCTTCATCTTCGATTCGACCAACAACAAGGCCGAGCGACTGCTCGGCCGCAAGGAGTGGATCGATCCGCAGCGCGTGGCCGTAATGAAGCCGGTCAGTTTCAAAGCGCGGGACGGTATCGATCTGCAGGGTTATCTGACCGCACCGGTCGGTGCGGAGGCCAAGGGCGCGCCGCTGATCGTCTATATCCATGGTGGCCCATACGGCATTTACGATATCTGGGGCTTCGATCTGGATGCGCAGATGCTTGCTGCGCACGGGTATGCGGTGCTGCAGGTGAATTATCGCGGCTCCGGCAATCATGGTCATGCCTTCACGCTCGCAGGCAAGCGCGAATGGGGCGGCAAGATGCAGGACGACATCACCGATGCCACGCGCTGGGCGATCCAGCAGGGCATCGCCGATCCAGCGCGGATCTGTCTGTACGGGGCCAGTTATGGCGGCTATGCGTCGTTGATGGGCGTGGCCAAGGAGCCTGCGCTGTATCGCTGCGCCGCCGGGTACGTCGGTGTCTACGATCTGCCCACCATGCATACCGATGGCGACGTGCGCGACCGGGCATCGGGCAAGACCTACATCGAAGAATGGATCGGCCCGAAGAGTGAAATAGGCAAGGCTTCGCCGAACAGGCTGGCCAGCCAGATCAAAGTCCCGGTATTTCTCGCAGCAGGCGGCGAGGACGAACGCGCCCCGATCCAGCACACCGAAATGATGGAAAAAGCGCTGCGCAATGCGGGCGTTCCCGTCGAAGCGGTGTATTACCCGACCGAAGGCCATGGGTTCTACAAGCTGGAAAACGAGCGCGAGTTTTACGGCAAACTGCTGTCGTTCTTCCAAAAAAACCTTGGCGGACGGGCGCCGGTGGTTGCAGTTCCGACAAAATAAGCTGTGGAGGAATTCGCGGAATCGGCCGGCACCTCATGGCGCCGGCCCGGCAAGGCGCTTCCGACTGGATCCGGTGCGCTTTCCGGTAGACTCCTATGGGAAAATTCCCGCCGAGACGACGCCATGAATCCTCGTTCCGCCCTGCTGTCCGCGCTGTTGCTGCTTCCTTTCGCCGCGCATGCGCAGACCCCCGCGCCTGCGCCCGCGAAAGCCGGCGAGGCTCCCTACAACATCGGCGATTTCATCCGCGACGATCGCTTCGTCAACGTGAGGATTTCGCCGAAGGGCACTTACATCGCGGCGACCGTCCCGTTGAACAACGACGACAAGACGGTGATGGTGATCCTCAAACCCGGCCAGAAAGAGCCCTATGGCCACGTCACCCTCAAGGAGCCGAACACCCACGTCGCCCAGTTCTGGTGGGTCAGCGACGACCGTCTGCTGTTCACCATCGGCGAGCGCGCCGGTGGCCTTGAACAGCCGGTGAGCTTCGGCGAAATCTGGGGGACCAATGCCGACGGGACCAAGCAGGGGATCGTCGCCGGTGCCCGCATCGGCGGTACCGCAAGAAGCTCCAGCGGCAAGGCCCGCGCCGAAGCCGCATCGCTCCAGATGGTCGATACGTTGATCGACAGCGACGATGAGGTGCTGGTGGCGGTCACGCCGTTCGCTTCGGGCGAGATCCCGTTCACCACCCTTGAGCGCATGAACGTGTTCAGCGGCACCCGCAAGCCGGTAGCGCGCGCGCCGGTGCGCGGCGCGTCGTTTTCCACCGACTTGAACGGTCAGGCCCGGTTCGCGTCCGGTCTGAACCGCGACTACAAATCGGTGCTGTACTACCGTAAGGACGACAAGTCCGATTGGAAGGTCATCAACGACGAATCGATCACCGGCAAGGCGATATCGCCCCTCAGTTTCAGCGCGGACAACGCAACGGCGTATCTGCAGGCGCAAGAGGACAAAGGTCCCGACTCGCTGCGCGCCTTCGATGTCGCTACCGAAACCATGACGCAGGTCGCCCGCGACGAGGTCGTCGAACCCGCCTCGCTGGTCAACGGCATCGGCAAGCGCTATCCCATCGGCGTCGCGTTCGTGGGTGGTCGCCGCCCGCGTTTCGAATATTTCGACGCGAATTCTGCCGACGCCAAGCTGCATCGCGTGCTGCAGTCGAAATTCGAGGGCGATGTGGCCATCCCGATCTCATCGACCGTCGATGGCCATTACGTGCTGCTGGAAGTGACCAGCGACCGCAATCCTGGCGAGCTGTACATCTTCGATACGCAGGCCAAGAAGATAGACCCGTTCATGAATCGCGCCGACTGGCTCGATCGCGGCCGTCTGGGCAAGATCCAGCCCGCTTATTTCAAGAGCCGCGATGGGGTCGATATCGACGTGATGCTGACCACGCCGGTTGGCAGCAACGGCAAGAATATGCCGCTGATCGTGTATCCGCATGGCGGCCCTTTCGGTGTGCAGGACAGTTGGGGTTACGACCGCGACGTACAGATGATGGCTGCGCACGGCTATGCGGTGCTGCAGGTCAATTTCCGCGGCTCCGGCGGCTATGGCAAGCAGTTCCGCGAACTGGGCCAGAAGCAGTGGGGCCTGACGATGCAGGACGACCTGACCGACGCTACGCAGTGGGCGATCCGCGAAGGCATCGCCGACCGCAACCGCATCTGCATCTACGGCGCCAGCTACGGCGCTTACGCCTCGCTGATGGGCGTGGCCAAGGAGCCCGATCTTTACAAGTGCGCGGTCGGCTACGTCGGCGTCTACGATCTGAACATGCTGTGGGGCCGCGGCGATATCAGCCAGTCTTCGTTCGGCAAGGACTTCCTCGCCGACAATCTGGGCAAGCAGGATCTCGATGCGTCATCGCCGAACAAGCTGGCGTCGCGGATCAAGGTGCCGGTCTTCCTCGCTGCGGGCGGGGCCGATGTGCGCGCGCCGCAGTCGCATTCCGAGGCGATGGCGCGGGCGCTGAAAGCAGCGGGCAAATCGGTCGAGACCATGTATTTTTCGACCGAAGGCCATGGCTTCGTGAAGGACGAGAACCAGATCGCTTATTACACCAAGCTGTTCCAGTTCTTCGAGCGCAATATCGGCGGACGTGCGCCGGTTGCGCCGGCGCCGAGGAAAAAGTAAACCCGCAGCTGATCTTTGCGAAAAAAAATCCGACGCTGCAAGGCGTCGGATTTTTCATGCGTATCGATCGCAGCGGTAGGCTTTCAGCGCCCCGGCGTCACCAGCGTGCCGATCTTCTCGCCGCGCAGGATGCGCAGCAGCACGCCGGGCTGACCCATGTCGAAGATGCGCAGGGGCAGGCGGCTGTCGCGGCACAGCGCGAAAGCGGCGGTGTCCATGACCTGCAGATCGCGGGAGATCACTTCATCGTAGGTCAGGATGTCGTAGCGCACGGCATCGGCATGCTTCTTCGGGTCTTTGTCGTAGACGCCGTCGACTTTGGTCGCCTTCAGCAGCAGGTCGGCGCCGATCTCGATCGCGCGCAGCGCGGCGCCGGAGTCGGTGGTGAAGAACGGATTGCCGGTGCCGGCGGCGAAGATGGTGATGCGGCCCTTTTCCAGATGACGCACCGCGCGGCGGCGGATGTAGTCCTCGCAGACATCGTTGATCTTGATCGCGCTCATCACCCGGCAGCGTGCGCCTAGTTTTTCCAGCGAGTCCTGCATCGCCAGCGCGTTGATCACGGTGGCCAGCATGCCCATCTGATCGCCGGTAACCCGGTCCATACCGCCTGCGGCCAGGCCGGCGCCGCGGAAAATATTGCCGCCACCGATGACCAGCGCGATCTCGCCCCCGGCTTCGCGCACTTCGATGACTTCACGCGCCAGACGACCGATGACTTTCGGATCGATGCCGTAATCCTCGTCGCCCATCAGGGCCTCGCCGGAGATTTTCAACAAAACGCGGCGGTAGACGAGTGTGGACATGACGGACTCCGTAGGCGTGGGCAAACCGGACAATTCTAACCCGGGCAGGCGCAAGCCCGGGATCAGCGTTCCGGCTCGTACACGGCGTAGAGCTTCCGCGCCGGTTCCAGTACCTCCCAGATACCCTCGAATCCGGCCGGAATCACGAAACTGTCCCCGGCGGCGAACATCGTTTCGCTGCCATCGTCGCCGATCATCCGCACTGTGCCGGTCAGGATGTGGCACAGCTCATGCTCGGTGTAGCGCACCCGCCATGCACCCACATCGCCCTCCCAGATACCGCAATGAAAGCGTTCATCGGCAGTGGAATACGCGTTGGCCACCGCCTGGGCGGGCTGACCGGAGATCAACCGGCCCGGATCGACGGGCGTCCGCGGTTGATCCGCTGCGGAAGAGGGAATACGGACGATCGTCGGCATGGCGGCACTCTGGGCAGTCGGGCGTGGGAGGATGGTGCAGCAGCCCGACTGCACCGACAATGCCCGCACCATCCCACCCCCAACGGAGACCCGCATCATGGCCGTCAAGACCCTGCAGGAATTCCTGTCCGCTTCCAAAGAGAAAGATCTGTCCGGCGATGCGTTCGAGCTGGAAAGTTCGCACATGCTCGAAGCCCGTATCGACGGCATGATCTGGGCCAAGGCCGGTTCGATGATCGCGCGCAAGGGCAACATCAAATTCACCCGCCAGGGTCTGCTCGACAAGGGGCTGGGCGGTCTGCTCAAGAAGACGCTCACCGGCGAAGGCATGTCGCTGATGAAAATCGAAGGCCAGGGCCGCGTATATCTTGCCGACATCGGCAAGAAGATCACCCTCCTGCGCCTCAACGGCGAATCGATCTACGTCAACGGCAACGATGTGCTGGCGATCGAATCGACGATCCAATACGACATCACCATGATGCGAAAAGTGGCGGGCATGATGGCCGGAGGCCTGTTCAACGTGAAGCTCAGCGGCAATGGCCTGGTTGCGATCACCGCGCACTACGAACCGCTGACCCTGCCGGTCAACGCATCGACCGGCCCGGTATTCACCGACCCGAACGCCACCGTGGCGTGGTCGGGTGGACTGTCGCCGGATATCGTCACCGATATCAATCTGCGCACGCTGATGGGCCGCGGCTCGGGCGAAAGCGTGCAGCTGCGCTTCGCGGGCGAGGGCTGGGTGGTGGTGCAGCCGTACGAGGAAGTGGTGTTCCAGCAGCAGCAGTAAGCGTTTGTTCGAAATGTTGAGCCTGAAAAAATCCGTCATCCCGAACGGGGGCGAAGCGCGAGGAGGGATCTGCTTGCGGCTGGTGATGCCAGCACAGCGGATCCCTCCACCTGATACGCGGGCTTTCAGCATCACCGACGTTAAAGGAATCACGCATCGGGCACGGTGCGAATGAAAAGGATTTCAGCCAAGCGGTATGCGAGACGGCGCATGTCACTATCGGCTCAGCCAAAACACAACGGGATTTGACGATGAAACGCAGCTCTTTACCGCGATCGCTGGCCGCTTTTGTCGCAGCGGTCATGCTGTGCATCGCACCGATCGTTGTTTCGGCGGACGGTAAAACGTCAGTAGCCACGCCAGCGACGTATCCGCCGAACTGGTGGGTCGGCATGCGCGATACGCGGCTGCAGCTGATGATGCAGGGAATTGGCATTGCAGCCAGCGAACCAACGCTCGACGAGAATTCACGCGCGAAGATCCTCAGGATCACCCGCGGCGACAGCCCGAACTATCTGTTCATCGATCTTGAGATCGCCGCGAATGCGGCGCCGGGCGAACTGACGTTCCGTTTTGCGCGCGAGGACGGCAACAGGTCGCTGCGCTACACGCTGCTGGCGCGCGCGGCGGGCTCCGCGCAGCGGCGCGGCTTCGACAATCGCGATGCGATCCTCAACCTGATGCCGGACCGTTTCGCGAATGGCGATATGCGCAATGATCGCGTCGCCGGCTACGCTGAGGGCGCCGATCGCAGTAAGCCGGGCGGACGCCACGGCGGCGATCTGCGCGGCATGCTGGATCATCTCGACTATATCGCCGGTATGGGCTACACCATGATCTGGCCGACGCCGCTGATCGAGAACGCGCAGGCCGAATACTCGTACCACGGCTATGCAGCCACCGATCTTTATCGCATCGACCCGCGCTACGGCAGTAATGCCGAATACCGCGATTTCGTCGCCCGCGCGCGCGCCAAGGGTATTGGCGTCATCAAGGATGTGGTGCCGAACCATATCGGCGATGGCCATGCGTGGGCGAAAGATCCGCCCACCGTCGATTGGATCAGCTACGGCGGCCACTACCAGCCGACGCATCATGGCCGCACCGCGATCGCCGACCCCTACGCCGCGCAGGTGGACCGCGACGATTTCACCCAAGGCTGGTTCGCGCCGACCATGCCCGACCTCAACCAGCGTCAGCCGCTGCTGGCGACGTACCTCACCCAGAATGCGATCTGGTGGATCGAGTACGCCGGCCTGTCCGGGCTGCGCGTCGATACCTACGGCTATTCGGACACTGCATTTCTCGCGGAATGGACGCGACGCATCCGCGTCGAATATCCGAACTTCTCGATGGTCGGTGAGGAATGGAGCGCAAATGCGTCAGTCGTTGCCCGTTGGCAGAACGGCTGGGTCGACGGCAAACCTGGCATGCCGAACATGATGGATTTCCCGCTCAATGAAACCCTGCGCACCGCGCTGAGCGAACCCGAGAACGACTTTTCCGGCGGCTTGCGCCGTTTGTACGAAGCGATGGTCAACGACCGCCTGTACACCGCGCCGAGTTCGCTGGTGGCGTTCGAAGGCAATCACGACATGCCGCGGCTCTACAGCGTGCTCGGTGAAAATTTCGACAGCTATAAGAT
>JANOXT010000323.1:0-4888 GCA_031418555.1 Lysobacterales bacterium
ATTGTCCATGTCGGTGAAGTTGAACACCTTGCCGACCTGCAGGTACGACGCCGGCACGAAGTTCTTCACGAACAGGATCGGGTCGACGATCTTCAGTGTGTACGAGCCACGGGTCACTGCGCCGACCTGCGTGCGCAGGAAGCCATCGTCCCAGTAGATCTCGGACTGCGTGCCAAAGCGGTTGTCGGGCAACTCCTTCAGCGACACGAAGTAGGCCGCCTGTTGCGAGCCCGGCTGGCCGCCGAACTTGAATCGCTCCCAGCTCTGCGTGATCAGCGGGCTGACGATGCCGTCGCCGGCGAACATCGATTTCGAGTTGAGGTCGTCCGACCGCCACTCGTAGCCGCCCGGTTCGGCGACGAAGCCGGTGATCTTGCCGTCCTGGAACAGCAGCAGCCCGTAGCCTTCGGGCACCACGATCTTCGAGCCGTTGGTGATGATGTTGGAGGAGCCGCTGGTGTTCGAGCCGCGCCCGGCATTGGTGCCCTGCGGGACCGCCGCGAACAGCGCCGCCGTCGAAGGCAGACCGGCCGGCACCGTGTAGAAGTCCTTCCACTGGTCCGCGAACATGCCGCCGACCGCACCCACCACCGCCTGTACAAGACCCATGACCACTCTCCGCAATTCGTGGCTGGGCGCCATGCCCGCCGTGCTGGCGAACTATACACGCGCCGATGGCACGCGAATGACCGGCAGCCCGTAGGGCGGGTCTTGACCCGCCATAGGCTGCAGAATCTGTGGTGACCGGTTCGGCTTTATGCCCACCGCAAGGACGCGGGAACGACGGCTGCAATCAGCTTTCTTGCGCGTGGTTCGGTTTCGATCATTGTGCGTGACATGGTGGTGTCGTCATGGTGGGCATAAAGACCGCCGTGCAACGCTACCGCCGCACTCCCAACACCCCATCCAACGCCAATTCTGCTTTGAAGCCGGATTTTTCAAGCCGTTTTGCGACTTCGCGCGGCACGTCGCGTCCGCTGGTCAATGTGTTCGGAGTGCCGGTGTAGTGAAACAGCCGGCCGCTGCGGCGGAGCACGCGGGCGAGCTGGTCGTAGAAGATCTGCGAGTACAGTTCGCCGGCGATGCCGAAGCGCGGCGGATCGTGGAGCAGGGCATCTACCGATGCGTCGGGAATCTGCACGATGACTTCGGAAATATCGGCATGGGTGAGCTGCAGGCGCCCGCTGAATGCCGTTTGTTCGGGATCCGGTGACCACGGATTGATGGTGCGCAGCCACAGCACGTCGGCGTTCTTTTCGAACGACTGGATGTGTGCGGCGCTGGCTTCAAGGCAGCACGCAGCGAAGTAGCCGAGTCCGCCGCAGGTATCCAATACGGTCTTGCCCTGCGGCTGCACCAGCGCCACTTTGCGCCGCGCGTCGTCGATGGGTGAGACCTTCGCGGTGGGCAACATTTTGATGCCGTCGATCTCGAACGTGGGCGCGCCCCATTCGGTGGGCACCAGTTTGATCAGCGCGCCGGAGTAGCGCGACACCGATGAAAATCCGTCGCCGTCCCAGCAATAGATGGTGCGGTCCTTGAGTTTTCCGGGCCACGGATACCGCTGCCCGCGCCATGTCCATGCATCCTCTTCCAACTGCGCGATATCGCTTGAACGGCCGAGGTCCAGCGAGCCGGTCCATGTGTCGGCACCCGCCTTGCGCGCGGCGAGCAGTGCTTGTGCGGTCGTGAGGGTGAGCAGCGGGCCTGCGTAGTGCGGCATGGGTGCGATCTTCGTGGCGGGTGAGCAGAATACCTGTGGTGCCGTCCGCGCGCGCCGGATATCCGGCGCGCGCATGGATTGGCTGTCGCTCATATTTTCTAGCGGCTTGTTCAAAAATCTGTGATGGGCAAAAAAATGTCATCCCGAACGAGGGCGAAGGCCGACGAGTGATCTGCTTGTGGCCGCTGATGTCACAGCAGGTCCCTCCACCCGCTCCGCGGGCGTTCGGGATGACAGTGATGAATATTTTGAACAGGTTCTGAGGAAATTCGACGTTCAGTTGAGCTGCGGCGCATGGCATGAAAACCAACTCTGATCTCACTTCAGCGATATGTGGGCGATAACCCATTGACACTCCCGCAACGCGCCAGCAGTATCTGACGCGGCTCTGGGCCGCAAGGCAGAACACGCGACTTCGCGCTGTTTTTCCCGCCGATGCAACTGATCAGTGTTGCGAACTATCCCACTGTTCTGTCCCGACTGTTCTATCCCGACTGTTCATGATGGTTGCGGATGCCGGAATCAGGGCCATCCCCCATGTGCATCAAGCACACCGAACGCCGCGATGCTATGAATACCATCAGTCGCCGTCTTCGGATCCACGTACGTTCTTAATGGAGTAAGACATGCGTAATGATTCTTCGATCAATACCACACGCGCCTTCCGTAAAACCCCGCTCCGCGCCGTGATCGCGCTGGTCGCCGTGGCTGCCTGCTTCGCGCAGACGTCGGCAATGGCCCAGTCGCCCGCCAAGAAAAACTGGATGCGCGAATACGTCCAGCTGCGCGTTGCGGACAAGAACCTGAGGTCGATGCCGGCCGGCACCACGCTTGCCCAAGCACAGGAACTGATCACGCCGAGCATCGTCGGCGGTACCGTTGCAGGCGCGGCGGATAATCCGTTCCAGGTCGCGCTGTTGACCAAGAGCGTCGCCAACAACTTCGACGCGCAGTTCTGCGGCGGCATGCTCTACAAAGCCAATTACATCATCACCGCGGCGCACTGCAGCGATTTCGTGACCGCCGCACAAGTGCAGGTGTTGACCGGCACGCGCAATCTGGATGGCACCGGTACGCGTCGCAACGTCACGCGCATCGTGATCCATCCAAGCTGGGCGCCAAGCACGTTCAACAACGACGTGGCGGTATGGCAGTTGTCCACCTCGGCAACCGGTATTCCGCTGGCCAGCCTGGCCACCGCAGATCCTGCCGATGGCACCAGCCTGCTGGCGACCGGTTGGGGCGCCCTGTCGGAAGGCGGCAGCTTCCCGATCAACCTGCGCAAAGTGTCGCTGCCGCTGGCCAACCGCACGAACTGCAACGACGCCAACTCCTACAACGGCCAGATCACCGCCAACATGCTCTGCGCCGGCCGCGACAGCGGTGGCATCGACAGCTGCCAGGGTGACTCCGGCGGCCCGCTGACGCGCGGTTCGGTGTTGACCGGGATCGTCAGCTGGGGCAACGGTTGTGCGCGCCCGAACCTGTTCGGCGTGTACACCCGTATCTCGCAGGCATCGATCCGCAGCTTCATCACCGGCGTTGCGGGCTTCTGAGCCCACCCCGGCGCGATCAACCGCCATGCTTCACGGGCGGTGGGTTCCGGGCAATGTTCAAAAACGGGCCTCCTGTCGGGAGGCCCGTTTTTTAATGGGAAATCGCCTGGTGAATGCCAACGTCCGGCGCGCGTGAGAGCGAGACGCAGGCGCGGCGTTTACACTGGCGTCTCCCATCCGCTTGCGCTTCACCAAACCCATGATCAACAACGACGTGCTGCGCAGCATCCGCTACATGCTCGATCTGAGCGATATCAAAGTGGTCGAGATCGCGAAGCGGGTCGACCCGGCGTTTCCGATCGAAAAAGCTGACGTGCTGGCATTCCTGCGCCGCGAGGACGATCCCGCGTACGTCGAATGCAGCGATGCGGTGCTTGCGCATCTGCTCGACGGGCTGGTGATCCACTGCCGTGGCCGCAACGACAGCCTGCCGGTGCGGCCGGTAGAGAGGCGGATCACCAACAATCTTGTGCTGAAAAAACTGCGGGTGGCGTTCGAGCTGAAGGACGTGGATCTGCACGACGTATTCGCGACCGCCGGATTTCCGATTTCAAAGCCGGAGATGACCGCGCTGTTCCGCCAGCCCAGCCATCACAACTATCGCGCCTGCGGCGATCAACTGCTGCGCAATTTCCTCAAAGGCTTGACCCTGCGCGTGCGCGGCTCTTGAGCTGTCGCTCAGGCGGACTGCTGCTTCAATCATGCTTTCGCGATGTCTGCAGCGATCACCCATCCGCAGGCCAACGCTTTTCCCTCTTCCCGTTTACGAGGAGAAGGGATACGGCAGGTGTTGTCGCGACACCAACAACAAGCATCGCCGATCGATCGGCAATCCGATGAGCAAGCGTCAGACGATGAGCAGTCGTCAATCGATGAGCAATTGTCAGAACTTCTCGCCCACCGGCAGATAGCGCCATTCGCCTGCGGGCAGTTTGCCCAGCGACAGTCTGCCGATGCGCAGGCGCCGTATCGCCGCCACCTGCAGCCCCACCTGTGCGCACATGTCGCGGATCTGTCCGGGCCGCACGGCGCGGATCGCGAAGCGCAGGCGGAACTCGTTCTGCCAGCTCACCTTGCACGGCAGCAGTTCGCGCCCCTGATAGCTCAAGCCTTCGTTGAGGCGACGCAGGCCGTAGGGCGCCATCTCGCCGCTGACTTCGACGATTAACTCGTGCTCGATCTGGTCGGCATCTTCGGTCAGCCGGCGCCACACGCGGCCGTTCTGGGTCAGCACCATCAGCCCGCTGTCTTCGTTGTCCAGCGGCACCAGCGGCGTCAGCCGGATGAAATGATTCTGGAGCTGGCGGATGCCGGACGGATCCTCCGCCCAGCGCGAGGTGGGCGTGACCAGCGTCGCAGCGGTCTTTCTGCCGCCGATCGCATCGAAGCCGGCCGGCTTGTGCAGCAGCATCGTCGCGGGTTCGGGCTCCTGCAGCACTGCGGCGGGATCGATTTCGATGTACTCATCCGACACCGGATGCTGCGGGGCTTCGATGACTTTGCCGTCCACCGAGACCCAGCCGCCTTCGATATAGCGCTCGGCGTCGGCGCGCGAGCAGCGGGCCAGTTCGGCCACGCGCTTGGAAAGTCGGTCGGGTGCGGTCATGGG
>JANOXT010000324.1:0-14574 GCA_031418555.1 Lysobacterales bacterium
TCGCCAGGCCCAGCAATCGTTCGTCTTCCCGTGCACGCACGCTCAATGGCCTGCGCAACCACGCGTAGTAGCCGCTGCGATGCAACCCGAACACACGACACATCGCCTGCAACCGAAACTCGTGCGCGTGATCGCGCATGACGGCGTATTTCACCCGGACAGCTTGGCAAAGTACGCGGCGGCCTTTTTTAGGATGTCGCGCTCCTCGGTCACCCGCTTGAGCTCGGACTGTAGCCTGCGCATCTCTGCCGACGAGGCGTTGTCCGCCTGCTGCGCTGGCGGCGACTTGCGCTGCTCCCGTACCCGGGCATACAGCGAATCCACGCTGACCCCCAGCCGGCTGGAGACTTCCCGCACCAATCGCCCATGTTCAATCACTTGTTTGGCTGCCTCGGACTTGAACTCGTCCGTGTAACGTTTGCCGCTCATATCCACCTCCGTCGTTGCCGTAATGTACGACTCGAAGGTGTCTACTGAATGGGGGGCGATTCATTAAAGGGTGATGTCTTTATGGAACCTTCCTTGGACCAGATTACGAGAAAACTCCACTTTAAATGCCCTGAATCTGCTCAAGGATTATTTTGTCCCGCCCGCAAAAAAATTAACAGCATTAAAAAACCCGACCTGCGTCTCCGCAGGCCGGATGATGTCATGCACACTGTGCCTATGCTTCAGAACTTCGCCTTGAACTCCACGCCCCACGTACGCGGCTCATTGAGAAAGCCGGTGAGGTTGTTGAAGTCGATGCCGCCTACGATGGCTTTTTCGTTGGTGATGTTGCGGCCGTATGCAGCTACTTCATAGTCGCCGTTATTCCAGTTGTAACCCGCACGCAGGCCGCCTTCCAGCAGCGCGGCACCGGTGAACTCGGTCGATTCGTAGAGGAAGAAATTGACCTTACTGCGGTATGCCCAGTCGGTGTAAGCAAAGAACTCGCCGTGGCTGGTTGGAATGCCGTAACGCGCGGTGACGTTGTAGACGTGCTTCGGTGCCTGCGGCAGCGCATTGCCGTCGATGCGGAACGTGCCGGCCACGGTGCCTGCCGGATCGTTGACCTGACAGCCGCCGCCGCAGCCGAAGACCGTGAGATTCCTGTCCTGGATCTCGGTGTCGTTGTAACTGGCCCCGAAGGTGACGTACAGATTGTCGGTGAGCCACGCCTGCAGATCGAGCTCGGCGCCCTGGCCGAGAGTCTTGTCGGCGTTGACCAGAGTGGCGATGTTGCTGGCGCCGCCGACTGCAGTGAGCTGCTGGTTATCGACGGTATAGCGGAACACCGCGAAGCCCAGACGCAGGCGGTTTTCCCACAGCTGCGTCTTCACGCCGGCTTCGTACGACAGTACGGTTTCGGTGTCGGCCACAGTGACCAGTTGATTGGACGGCAGCGTCGCATTGGCGAACATCAGACGCCCCTGCACGCTGGGCGCGCGGAAGCCCTTGGCGACGCGGCCGTAGACGTTGACGTCATCGCCCACCTGATAGACCGCGCTGAGATCCCAGCTGACGTCCGTGTCGCTCGGACTGACCTTGATTGGTGCGATCGGCGGGCCGAACGGGCCGACCACGCGCTGGGCGGTAAACTCTTTCTGGTCGTCGGTATAACGCAGGCCACCGCGCAGCTTCAGCTTGTCGGTCACATCGAAATCGCCGGACGCGAACACCGCCCATGCGGTGTTGTCCTGGCGTTGGATGGCATAGCCGTTCTGGGGGCCGCCGAAGCCGTTGTAGGAAAAGCTGTCGACATCAATGGATTCGTCGAACCAGAACGCACCGGCCTGCCAATCGAAGCGGCCCCATTCGTTGGATTCGAGGCGGAATTCCTGACTCAACTGGCGATGGTGCGGCAGACCGTCGGCCGACTCCGCCGGGAACAGCGATGTACTGATAGGTCCGGTCGGAAAGGCATAGGTGGAACCGCCGTCGATGTCGCCGCGGCTGAAAACCTCGACGCTTTCATAACCGCTGATCGAGTACAGACTGACGCGGCCCAGATCCCAGCGCATGCGCAGGTTGGCGCCGAACTGGTCAAGGCTCTGCTCATTGCGGCCGTCGATCGAAACGCGGTCGCGGGAAAAACCGCTGTTGAGATCGTTGGTGCCCGGGCGGATCAGGCCCGCGCGGAACAGACGCGCGGTGCCGTCGAGCTTGCGCATGTGGACGTTGGCCAGCGCTTCGAAGGTGTCGCTGGGCTGGAACAGCACCTGCAGGCGTGCAGCCGTTTCTTGATAGCCTTCGAGATCGTCGCCGGGGCCGTTGGCGGTATTATCCACCCAGTCATCGCGGCGCTCATGCAGCACAGACAGGCGCGCGGAAACGGTTTCGCTCAGGCCGCCGGTGACGGCGCCTTCGACATTGACGGTGTTGTACTTGCCGTAGCCGATCCGGCCATAACCGCCGAATTCTTTCTCGGGGCGCGCAGATTCGAATTTGATCACCCCGGCAGGCGAGTTACGGCCGAAGAGCGTGCCCTGCGGGCCGCGGGCCATTTCGATCTGATCCAGATCGAACAGCGGAAAGCCTTTGAGAATCGGATTTTCCTGGACTACACCGTCGTACACCAGCGATACCGGCTGCGAAGCGTTGAGGTCGAAATCGGTATTTCCCAGGCCGCGGATATAGAAGCGCGGGACCGCGCGGCCGAACGAAGATTCGATATTCAAACTGGGCATACGACCCGACAGCAGGCGGATGTCATCGCCGCTGGAGGTGAGCGCTTCGAGTTTTTCGCGGTCGATGGTGGTGATGGCCATCGGCACGTCCTGGATATTCTCGACCCGGCGCTGAGCGGTCACGGTAATGGCATCAAGCTCAGGTGCGCGCGATTCGGCGGCCGCATCCTGAGCCATGGCCGGGAGAGCGAAGAAAATGGCGGCGGCAAGTCCGCCGAAACGCAGCGTATGGCGACCGTGGCGATGGGAGTGAGTCATGGGTGGAATCCTGGCTGATTGGGGAAAATTTACAGACGTAGGAACAGGCGGACGGCATAGGCCGGTTTGGGCGGCATCAACCTGCAGGAGATCAACGCTTGGAAGCGCTGGAATTGTAAACAATTCGTCAATTCAACGCGTTGCAGAGTGCACAAAAACGTCATTCAGACTGCAACATGGCTTTTGTCATGGGCCGCCGGCCGCCCCTTCCGCTACCCTGCACCCTGCAATTCCGCCTGCACCTATGCTTCGAGGATCGCCCATGACCCGCCCACTTGCCTGCGCCCTTGCGCTGGCCATCGCTACCGGCCTGGCCGGCTGCGCCAGCACACCGACCGCCTACGCCGCCAACGACAAGACCGACATGCCCGCACCCGCCGCTCAAGACAATCCATTCTTTGCCCAAAGCACCTTGCCGCTGAAGTACCCGCCGTTCGACAAGATCAAGGACAGCGACTTCGGCCCCGCCTTCGACCGCGGCATGGCCGATCAGATCAAGGAAGTCGAGGCGATCGCCAACAGCGCCGAGCCGGCTACATTCGAGAACACCATTGTCGCGCTGGAAAAAACCGGCCAAGTGCTGGGCAGGTCGGCCGCCGTGTTTTTCAACCTCACCGGTGCCGATACCAACGACGCACGGGAGAAGCTGCAGGCCGACTACGCCGCCAAGCTGTCGGCGCACGGCGATGCTATCTCGCTGAATCCCAAACTCTTCGCGCGCATCAAATCGCTGCACGATCGACGTCAGTCGCTTGGTTTGAACGCCGAGGGCGTGCGGCTGATCGAACGCTACTACACCGACTTCGTCCGCGCCGGCGCCAATCTGACCGAAATGCAGAAAGCGCGTATCAAAGAGATCAACAGCGAGCTCGCCACAGTGGGCACGAAGTTCAGCCAGAACGTACTGGCCGAAGTGAACGCTGCGGCGGTCGTGGTCGATAGCAAAGCAGAACTTGCGGGCCTGTCCGACGGCCAGATCGCAGCGGCGGTTGAAGCCGCAAAAGCACGCAAGCTGGAAGGCAAATATGTGATCGCGCTGCTCAATACGACCGGCCAGCCGGTGTTGACACAGCTCGAAAACCGCGCGCTGCGTGAACGTGTTTTCAAAGCATCGATCGGGCGCGGCAGCCACGGCGGCGAGTTCGACAATACCAGCGAGGTCTCGCAAGTGCTGAAGCTGCGTGCCGAACGCGCAAAACTCATGGGCTACGCCAATCACGCCGCATTTGTGCTTGAAGACGAGACTGCGCGCAACCCCGAGGCTGTGAACGCGATGATGGCCAAGCTGGCGCCGCCGGCCGTAGCCAACGCGAAGCGCGAGGCCGTGGATATGCAGGCGGCGATCGACGCAGAGCAGAAAGCCAAGGGCCAGCCAAGTTTCAAGCTGGAGCCGTGGGACTGGGCGTTCTACGCCGAGAAAGTGCGACAGGCCCGCTACAACTTCGACGAGTCGCAGCTCAAGCCCTACTTCGAAATGAAGAATGTACTGGAGAACGGCGTGTTTTTCGCTGCAGGCAAGCTCTACGGACTGACCTTCAAGCAGCGCACCGATCTGCCGGTCTATCAACCCGACGTGACGGTCTACGACGTGTACGACGCCAACGGCAAACAGCTGGCGATCTTTCTCGCCGATATGTACGCACGCCCTTCGAAACGCGGCGGCGCATGGATGAACGAATACGTCTCGCAGTCGGCGCTGACCGGCAATCTGTCGGTGGTCGCCAACCATCTCAATATCCCGAAGCCACCGGCCGGCGAACCGACGCTGATGACCTGGGATGAAGTGACCACGATGTTCCATGAATTCGGTCACGCGCTGCACGGCATGTTCTCGAACGTGCAGTATCCGCGCTTCTCCGGCACCAATGTACCGCGCGATTTCGTGGAATATCCGTCGCAGGTCAATGAGATGTGGGCCGATTGGCCGGAAGTATTGGCCAATTACGGAAAGCACTATCAGACCGGCGCACCGATGCCGAAGGAACTGCTGGACAAGGTGCTGGCGGCATCGAAATTCAACCAGGGCTTCACCACCACCGAATATCTGGGCGCTGCCATGCTGGACCAGAGCTATCATCAATTGACCGTCGACAAGGTGCCGGCCGCTGAAGATCTGATCGCGTTCGAAGCTGCGGCGATGAAACGGAACGGCACCGATTTCTACGCGGTACCGCCGCGCTATCGAACCACTTATTTCAGCCACATCATGGGCGGCTATTCGGCCGGCTACTACGCCTACATCTGGTCGGAAGTCCTGGACGCGGAAAGCGTGGAGTGGTTCAAGGAAAACGGCGGCCTGACCCGAAAGAACGGCGACTGGTTCCGCGCCAAACTGCTCAGCCGCGGCGGTTCCGAAGATGCCATCACCACGTTCAAGCAGTTCCGTGGGCGCGACCCGCAGATCGAGCCGCTGTTGAAGCGTCGCGGTCTGACCACCAAGTGATCGCATCGCCATCGTTACATCCACCGCCCGGTTCGTCCGGGCGGTGTTGTTTCGGATGTTCATTCATCGTGTGAATCACATAAGCTTCACCCATGCAGCATTCGCTTCCAGCACCGGATATCGAATCAATCCTTGCCGACGCGCATGCTTTGCGCAGATGGCTTGATTGCCACGAGCGTGTGTTCGTGCTCACTGGTGCCGGCGTCAGCACCGCCTCCGGCATTCCCGACTACCGGAACACCGATGGCACCTGGAAACGCGACCCGCCGGTCACGTATCAGGCGCTTGTTGGTGATCCCGCTACGTATCGGCGCTATTGGGCGCGCAGTTTCGTCGGCTGGCCGAGCTTTTCCAATGCGCAGCCGAACGCGAGCCATCGCGCGCTGGCAGCGTTCGAACAGACAGATCGCATCACCGCTTTGGTGACCCAGAACGTGGACACCCTGCATCAGCGAGCCGGCAGCCGCAACGTGATCGATTTGCACGGGCGCCTGGACCGCGTGATCTGCCTTGCATGCGGCGATGAACGGCCACGGACGGAACTGCAGACTCGGATGATGGCCGCCAACGTCGACTGGCGACCGCGCGATGCAGCCATCGCGCCAGACGGCGATGCCGATATCGATGCTGCCGTCGTCCTGGAATTCAATCCACCGTATTGCGCGCTCTGCGGCGGCATGCACAAACCGGACGTCGTATTTTTCGGCGAGAATGTGCCTCGCATGCGTTACGCGCAGGCAGTCGCTGCGCTGGATGCGGCCGAGGCGATCTTGATCGTGGGGTCATCGCTGATGGTGTATTCGGGTTTTCGTTTCGCGCGCATCGCCCATGAACGCGGCGCGCCGATCGCGATACTCAATCGCGGACAGACCCGCGCAGACGCGTTGGTGGAACTGAAATTGGGAAGCGACTGTGGCGCAGTGCTCTCGGCTGCCTTCAATTCCGGCTGATTGACTGCGACGTTTACTGCGTCGGCGACGCGGCGGGCGCGGCAACGATATCGGCAACCGGCGCCGGCTTCACCACCACGAACATGCTGCGATATTCGGGGGCAAGATGCTGTAACAGCACTTCGGTCGGCACTTCAACCATACGCACGCCATCGGCGTATGGCCCGACCTGGTAAGGCGGAAACACAAAGCGCAGGCCCATCAGTTTGTCGCTTTCGGGCGCAAGCACCGGTTCGAACGCGGCAAACGACGGCGCTGCAGGCTCGGTGCCGGCATCGATCATCTTGCCGACCGAACGCATGATGTCGGCGCGCTCTGCCGGCGGGAGCTCGTCATCGTCCACCCGCTGCGAGAGCGATGCATGCAGCTGTTCGCGGATGTAGTCGGAAATGATGCCCCAGCTGCGGGGATCGGAAAACAGGCTGTCGGACGCCAATAGCCTGCTCTGCTTCGGCAACCACACGAAGCGCGCGACCAAGGGCGTGCCGTGGGCGCCACCGGTGAAACTGCTGCCGTCGGCGGCTACGGCAATGATCTCGGCCGTCTCGGCGACGAGGGTGAAATTGAGGGTCAGATCGAAAGGACCATTCTGCTTGCCGGGATCGACGGCAGCGACGGCTTTGAGCAGCTCGGCGCGCGCATTGTCTGCGTAACTGCGCAAGGCTTGCGCAAGTCCTGGATATTGAGCTGCCTGCGGCGGATAACTGATACCGATAATGTAGCGGGCGTCGTTCTCCATGACGTCCTTCAGCTCGACCGGTGCAGGCTGCGCAGGCGTGGCGATCGGCGCTTCGGCCTGGGCCCGCTGCTGTGGCGCGCCATCCCGATCCTTTTTGCAGGCAGTCATAAGGGCGGCCGCACAGAGCACACACACACAACAAAAGCGGATCGACTTGGACATGGCGTGGCTCATAAAGGCTTCTGGCATGGCGGAAACAGACGGTCAGGATAACGGATGCGAGAGGCGCGGACTCACACCTGCCTGCAGCTTCCGCCGGCCACATCCTTTCCCGAAACAGCCGGCCACTGGAATCGCGGGCAATAAAAAACCCCGGACGCGAACGCCCGGGGTCGTATTTCACAAGCGGGTATTAGACCGCCTGGACTTCATCAGCCTGCAGGCCCTTCTGGCCCTGCACGACCTTGAAGGTGACCTTCTGGCCTTCCTGCAGCGACTTGAAGCCGTTGCCCTGGATCGAACGGAAATGGACGAAGAGGTCCTGTCCGCTTTCCGGGGTGATGAAGCCAAAACCTTTGGCATCGTTGAACCACTTGACGGTGCCGCTCTGACGATCTGACATGTTGCGTTACTCCTGGAGAATTGACTGGTGATGGATACAGAGGCCTGTCGAGGCTGGAACCTGTACCCGGTGAAACCAAGTAAGAAAGCCCCGAGCGCAGGCGCCCGAAGCAGTGTTTCGTATGTGCGGTATCAGAGTGCTTGGACTTCGTCAGCCTGCAGGCCTTTCTGGCCCTGCACAACCTTGAAGGTGACCTGCTGGCCTTCCTTCAAGGACTTGAAGCCGTTTCCCTGGATTGAACGGAAATGAACGAATAGATCCTGGCCGCTTTCCGGGGTGATGAAACCAAAGCCTTTGGCGTCATTGAACCACTTGACGGTGCCACTCTGACGATCGGACATGGTGTGTTACTCCTCTAAAACATAAACAGTTGGTGGATACACGAAGCCTTGCGGCAACGCGACTGTCTAGCCAGGGGTAACGCGAACGATGAGCGGATCGTCTGGGCTCGACCGAGTGAAACCCCGTGATGAAGACCTCCGAAAAGAGCATTCAAGACGGGCCGCTGACGGCTTGCAACCTTGGATCTACCGCATCGGGCCACGATGTACCGTGATCCCGCTTGGAACAGTGCGCCCACCATACACCACATCGCCGCTGTTTTGGGAAGTGGGGAAACGAATGCTCGTGGGGCGCACAGGCAAAAACATCGCCCGGAGAACCTGATTTACAGATAGTGGACTGGAATTCCCGGTGTTCACAACGTTTTGGCGACTTCGCCGCCACTCGGCAGCGGGACCGTTCGACATCGGCCCGGGCAGGTCAACGCCAGCCGGCATCGGGGAAACATTGACGCATTGCGGCAGATTGAAGCTGTCTTGCCAGCCCAAAAACAACTGGCACGCTTTGTGCTTTTACATTTCTGAAACACCCGTGCAGCGTGACCTGTTCTTCCGATACCGACATCCAATATGTGAGGAGCTTCCATGCAACTCGATACTCCCGCCGCCAATGTCAGCGACGATACCGTCGTCGAGCGGTTATACGATCTTTCACGTCAAGGCGATACCGCCACCCGCGAGTTCCAGTTGTTGGATTACGTGATCCAGAAACGCCTGCAGCAAACTTACGGCGGCGAGTTCACCCGCACCGCCTACGCGGCATGAAGCAATGACATCAGGTCAGCCCCCGCCAAAAGCGGGGCTGACTAGACGCTGCAAGAACTGGCCCGCAAGTTGCGGTTGTTGCAGCAGCGTGAACATCATGCCGTAAAGCGCACCCCACAGATGTGCGCTGTGATTGACGTTGTCGCCGCCGCGCTTGTCCATCCAGATGCTGTACCAGATATACAGCCCGGCAAAAATAAAAGCAGGGATGGGAATCGGGATGAAGAACATATAGATCCCGTTCCAGGGATCAAGCAGGATCGAGGCGAACAGAACCGCCGACACCGCACCCGATGCGCCTAGGCTGCGGTAGCCGGCATCGTCTCGATGCTTCATATAGGTCGGCAAGATCGCGATGACCACCGCTGACAGATAAAACAACAGATAGCCGACCGGCCCGATGCGGGCCGTAAAGTAGCGCTCCATCGCCTGTCCGAACGAGTACAGCGTAACCATGTTGAAGATCAGATGCATCCCATCGGCATGGATGAACCCATGGGTAAGCAGACGATCGTACTGCTGCTGACGCTCAACTGCCGGCGGCCACAGGATCAGCCGATTCAAAAGCTGCGGACGCTCCCATGCCTGCCACGAGACCAGCGAGGTCACCGCGATCAGGGCCAACGTGATGTAGCCGTTCATGCATGCTCCAAAGGGTAAAACGCGGTTCGGTTCGCCATGGCACAAGGCTCAGGCCGCACGGTAGTAATCCTGCAGCGGGTAGCGCTTGGCATAGAGCGCAAACACCAGCGCCGCCACGAACGCGAAACCGGCAAAGAAAAACATCAGAAACGCGTTTTCGCTCAGCCCGGTGCTGGCGATCTGCGCCATTGCGCTTTCGTTACGCACGGCGGCGTTGGTCAGCAACACCCACACATTGCCGAACGTCACCGACAGCATCCAGAAACTCATGATCACGCCTTTCATCTTCGGCGGCGATTGACTGTATGCGAATTCAAGGCCGGTGGCCGACACCAGCACCTCGCCGAAGGTCAACAGCGCATAAGGCGCTATCTGCCAGGCCAGCGACACGGAGTCGCCACCGTCGATCGAAAGTTGGATCATGCCTGCTGCAACCCAAGCCAAGCCCGAAAACCCGATGCCGAAGCCCATCCGGCGCAGTGCAGTGACCCTGAAGCCCAGCTTCGTCAGCAGCGGATACAGCACGAGATTATTGAACGGGATCAGTGCCATTACCATCAGCGGATTCAGCGCCTGCATCTGCCCGGCTTCCTTGACCAGCCGGCTCGGCCACCACCACATATCGTGCGGCAGCATCATGGTTTTCCCCTGTATCACCCATGTAGAGGCTTTCTGATCGAACAGCGACCAGAACGGGCTGACGATTGCGAAAATAATCAGGATCCGCAGCACCGCCCGCACACCATCCACCGCGGGATCCGGATGCAGGCCGCGCGCCTGCTCCAGCTGCATCGCAGTGCCCACACCGCCCAGCAGCAGCACCGCACCCAATGCGAGGCAAAACGAAATCACGAAACCGAAGCCCTTCGGCCACCATACTGGCGACACTACCCAACCAAGCAGCAGCGCCGCAGCAATCGCCACACCGGCCATCGCCATCAGACTGCCCGCCCCTTTGCCGGTATCGCCACCGCGCAGCGCGGTCTTGACCACATTGAGGAAGGAATGGGGGTCGGGAGGCGAAGGCGACATATTCACGTACTTGGCGCGGCCCATCCAGAAAATGACGGTAGCGATGAACATGAGAATGCCGGGGATACCGAACGCGATCGCCGCACCGTATTCGCGCAGGAAAATCGGCATCAACAGCGATGCGAAGAACGAGCCGAAATTGATCGTCCAATAAAATGCGTCGTAGACGATCTTCGCCAGATGCTTGTTGGACTGGGTGAACTGGTCGCCGACGAACGATGACACCAGCGGTTTGATACCGCCTGAGCCGAGCGCGATCAGGAACAGGCCAGTATAGAATCCAGTGCGGTTACCTTCGAAAACCGCCAGACAGGCATGACCGACGCAGTACAGCAGCGACAGCCAGAAGATGGTGTTGTATTTGCCGAAGAACCGGTCCGACAGCCAGCCGCCGAGCAGCGGGAAGAAATACACGCCAATAACGAAGCTATGGAAGACTTCCTTGGCCATGCCCTCGCGTTCGGCTGTAGGCAGATAGGACAGAATCACACTGCTGATCAAAAACTGCACCAGGATGTTGCGCATCCCGTAAAAACTGAAGCGTTCGCAGGCTTCATTGCCGATAATGTAGGGGATCTGGCGCGGCAATCTAGCGGCGTGGTCGGGCGTAGCGGTCGTCATGGATCAGCGTCTCTTGATGGGTCGGTGTCTGACAACGGTCGTCATCGTTCTGTGAAACAGCGACGGACTGAACGACCGCTTCGATATCGCACGCAGCTTGTAAGCAGTGTCGCTTCTCAGGCCCACTCGGTCAGTCCTTCACGCTCATATAGGGCCGCGAATGACGTCCGCGCCTTCAGGCGTGCCGCCAACGCCTCCAGGTGCGGCCAGGCAATGGCCTGCTTCGGCATGTTCCGCGACCAGCGCATCAACATCACCAGATAAAAATCGGCGCCGGTCAGGCGCTCGCCCAGCAGATGCGGGCCGTGCTTGGCAAGATGATCGTCGATGCGCTGCCACTGCGCTTCGATCCGCGGCTGCACGTACTGAAGCACGGCTTCGGCATTGGCCTCGCCGGCGGGCTCGTGGGGATACCACCACTGCCGGAACAGCGGCTGCACCATGTTCGCCAGATTGAACATCCATTGGGTGTAATCGGCCCGCTGCGGCTCCGCCAGCGCCGGCGCCAGGCCTGATGCGGGAAACGCATCGGCAAGATGCATCAATAGAGCGGCAGCTTCGTAGTGCGGCGATCCGTCGATGATCAGTGTCGGGACCACGCCATTGGGATTCAAAGCCAGATACTCCGGCTGCTTCTGCGCGCCAGCAGCGGTATCGACGAGCGCCAGCGTATGCGGCGCATCCAGTTCTAGCAACATCCAGTGAACGACCAGACTGGCCGATCCAGGTGAATAATAAAGCGTGTAGTCCGCATTGCGCTTGGTGGTGTTCATGAAAACTCCGGCATCAAGACGCTAATCTTCGCATGACCCGCCGGGCCTTCGCGTATGAGCATCGACATCCTCCGCGTTGCGGTCATTGGCGGCACAATACCGGACCGCCTCCGACTCACCTGCCGCCATGCGCCCTGCCCTGTCGATCGTTTCGCTTCTGTTGGCGCTTGCTGCACCCCTTGCCGCTCCGGCGCACGCAGCCCCCGGCCTCACCACCGAAGCCGAGCGCAGCGGTTACGCGCGAACCGGCCGTTACAGCGAGGTCATCGCGCTGTGCGATGCGTTCGCGGCGCGTTATCCAGGCAGGGTGAGCTGTATCGACTTCGGCACCACGCCCGAAGGCCGCCCGATGAAAGCACTCATCGCCAACGACAGTGGTGTACTGACCGCCGACAGCGCCCGTGCAGCGGGCCTGCCGGTCGTACTGGTGCAGGGCGGCATCCATGCCGGTGAGATCGACGGCAAGGACGCTGGCTTTCTCGCGCTGCGACAGGTACTGGATGGCAAGGCTGCGCGCGGCGCGCTCCAGAAACTCGTGCTGATCTTCGTACCTGTTTTCAACGTTGATGGTCATGAGCGTTTTGGGGCATGGCATCGACCGAACCAGAACGGCCCGTCCGAAATGGGGTGGCGCGTGACTGCGCAGAACTACAACCTCAATCGCGACTATGTCAAAGCCGATACGCCGGAAATGCAGGCGATGCTGGCGCTGCAGAACGCGTGGGATCCGTTGGCGACGATCGATCTGCATGTCACCGACGGCGCCAAGTTCGAGCATGACGTATCGATCCAGGTCGAACCGGTCCATGCCGGCGACGAAGCGCTCCGCGTGGCAGGTCTAACGCTGCGCGACGGCACGATGGCGGCGCTGCGCAAGCAGGGGTCGCTGCCGGTGTCGTTCTATCCCGCTTTCGTTTCAAACGACGACCCGGCGTCGGGTTTTGTCGATGGCGTGTCGCCACCACGCTTTTCGATCGGCTATTTCCACCTCCGCAACCGCATGGGAATGCTGGTCGAAACCCACTCATGGAAGGATTACGCAACCCGGGTGCGGGTCACGCGCAACAGCGTGATTGCGGTGTTGGAACTCGCGGCCAAACACGGTGCCGACTGGCGTCGCATCGTTCTTGAGGCGGACGCCCGGGCCGCCGCGCTTGCAGGTGTGCCGGTCCCGCTGACCTGGGCTGCAAGCGATAAAGTCCATACCATCGATTTCAGAGGCTATGCCTACACGCGAACGCTGTCGGAGATTTCCGGGGCGTCGATGACGCGCTACGACGATACCAAACCACAGATCTGGAAGCTGCCGCTGCGCGACGACATCGTCCCCGTTATCGTCGTCGATGCGCCAAAGGGTGGCTATCTTGTCTCGCCCGCTTACGCGGACATGCTGGTCGCGAAACTGCAACAGCACGGCATCGATTTCATTCGGCTGGATCATGCGTTGCCGCGGGCGAAGGTGGAAACGTTCAGAGATGAAACACCGACGTTCGCCGACGCGCCGATCGAAACGCACCAGCGGCTTGCCGTGGAAGGGGAATGGAAAACTGAAATCCAGAACATCGGCAGCGGTGCGCTGTTTTTACCGATCGACCAGCCTAAAGCACGCCTGCTGATGTCGCTGCTCGAGCCGCTGGCACCCGATTCGCTGCTGGCATGGGGCGCATTCAACAATGCGTTCGAGCGCAAGGAATACATGGAGGATTACGTCGCCGAGGATGTAGCCCGCGACATGCTTGCGAGCGACCCCGCACTGCGCGAACGCTTCGAACGCAAACTCAAGGAAGATCCCAAGTTCGCCACCGACCCGCAGGCCCGGCTGGAATATTTCTACCGGCTGCACACGGCGTGGGACGAACGCTACGGGCTGTATCCGGTGATGCAGACGGACGACACGCTGCGCTGAGGCCGGTGCAAGCAGTTCAAGTCAGCAGCTGTCGTACCTCCAGTCCAGGTGTTTCCCTCAACAAGCCGTTCGAGCGTGTGCGCAATACGGTGCTCGCGCAAGGGGTGATGCGGTGTCCTCGCATATATCCATAGACGCTAGGTGCATTCAAAACGGACGCGGCAACCCCAGCATCGGCGCCAGAAACCAGTACGCGCCGCACAGCACCGCGGCCCACCAGAACAGTTTGAACACGAACTTCACCACCTTGATGGCGAAATATGCGCCGACAATCGCCAACAGCAGTCCGATCCAGCCCATATCAGCCATGCTTGCGTTCTCCACTCATTCGATCGGTGGATTCTGACCTGTCCGCCCTCGAAATGGGAGCCAGCGACGGACTGAGCGCAATCCGGTCGTCGAACACGAAGCAGTCGCCGTCGTAGCCTTGCGCACCGACCGCCTCGAAATAACCGAGAATTCCGCCATCGAGTTGCAGGACGTGATCCATGCCCTGCGCGCGCATCCACAGCGCGGCTTTCTCGCAGCGGATGCCACCGGTGCAGAAGCTGACGACGGTGGCATCGGCCAGCGCTTCGCGACGCGCCAGCACAGCATCGGGCAGTTCGGTGAAATTGTCGATCGGCAGCACCATCGCATCGGTGAAAGTGCCATACGCCACTTCCTCTCGATTCCGTGTGTCCAGCAGCACCAGTCGGGCACCGCTGTCGTCGGCGCCCTGCGCGATCCAACGTGCAAGCGTCTGCGGCGACACTCCGAGGGCGCGGCCGTCTTCGGGCGAAGATCCAAGTTGCCGGAAACTGATGATCTCCGGTTTGACCTTCACCTTGAGCCGCGCAAAAGGCATGTCCACCGAATCGCTGGCCTTGATGT
>JANOXT010000325.1:0-5397 GCA_031418555.1 Lysobacterales bacterium
CGATGTAATCGTTCCAGTTGTAGACGTTGACGATTTGAATGTCGGCGACTTTGGTCGCAGCGACGGTTGCGGTGTTTTTGGCGACTTCAGCTAACGGTCGGTTTTGCTCTTTGCTGCAGCCGACGAGCCCGGGGAATGCGATGACGAGAGCGAATACAGTGCTGAGGGCTTTCCAAGCCATAGGTGACGTTCCTTGTTGATATTCATATGGTCCGCACGTGGCACCGACTTGAGCAGGCCTTACGTGATGACTTCTCAATATACATTCCTACTCAAACAATCCGTTCCAGAGAAATGCTTGTTTTGAGATGCCGATCACTGCATTTCATGGTGTCGTAAAACGACCCGGAGCGTCCATGTCTGCCCCACAGGTTTCATTTGCACGAATAGAGCACCGCGTTCGAGGTACTCCGACATCCGATGGCGCTGGCGTAAAGCTGCGGCGGGTGATCGGTACCTCGCAGTTGCCGGACCTCGACCCGTTCCTGCTGCTGGACGAGTTCGGCACCGATCGCGCCGAGGATTACATCGGCGGTTTTCCGGAGCATCCGCACCGTGGTTTCGAGACGGTGACCTACATGCTCGACGGGCGTATGCGCCATCGCGACAACCGCGGCAATGAAGGTCTGCTGGTGCCGGGTTCGGTGCAATGGATGACAGCCGGTCGCGGACTGGTGCATTCGGAGATGCCCGAACAGGAAGCGGGCCGTATGCGCGGCTTTCAGCTCTGGGTCAACCTGCCTGCAGCGTTGAAAATGAGCCCGCCGGGTTATCAGGAGTTCGCGCCGGAGCGCATACCGGTCGCGCATCCGTCTCAAGGCGTTTCGATCAAGGTGATCGCCGGTGAGGTTGTCGACGCCGACGGTGCGACCGTGCGTGGGCCTATCGTGCAGCCGGCGACCGATCCGCTGTATCTCGATATCGATCTGGCGCCGGGCGCCGGGTGGGCTCTGGATCTGCCAGCGGGCCACAACGCTTTTGTCTACGTGTACGAAGGCGAGACTTCGGTTGGACAGGGCGAGGATGCGCGTGCGGTCAGTGCCCACGAACTTGGCGTACTGGGCGGCGGCGAACGGCTGTCGCTGCAGGCGGGTGTTCATGGCGCGAAGTTGATTATCGTTGCCGGGCGTCCTTTGCGCGAACCGGTGGCGCGCCATGGACCATTCGTGATGAATACCCGCCAGGAATTGATGCAGGCCTTCGTGGATTTCCAGGAAGGCCGCTTCTGACCGGATTGGTTTTGGGCAATGCCGCCTCTTATTGCTGCGGCCGGCAACCGCAGCGAGCGGCGAGGAGTGGCGGCGGCTGGGCTTTTGCGACCGCCGCGTCGGGGTTCGTTCAGCGCGTCGCGATCGCTGGCGGCGCGAAATCGAGACTCTGCACCAACTGCTGATATCGGCTCATCGTGCCGCTGTCCGCAGTACGGATGAAGACGTGCATGACCTGTCCGGAATCGAGTTTTACCAGCGTCTCCCGCATCAGCTCATCGCGATTGCCCGCAATTTCGGTGCGGTACCACCACAGCTTTTTACCCTGGATATTTCCTTGTTCTTCGCGCAGGCTTCCGGTCGGCTTGAACGGCGACTTCTGGCTGAACGTCACCGCGAACGCTTCGTTCCCGCGCTCCGTATTGATGGCCCGGCACAGCAATGCGCTGTCGGTTCGCAGAACGACCCAGTGCAGCGCATCCCTAGACTCAGCTGGCAGCGTTGGACAGGTAGCGCCTTGCGGCACGGATTGCGCGGATGCACTTGAGGCCCACAACAGACAGGGCAACGAAAGAACGGATAACGGGGATACCTTCGAGTTCATTGCGTGCTCCGGGTATAGCTGAACAGCTGTCGTCATCCTTGGAACAGGGGGATTCGCTTCCTGCCGAATCAGCAAGCATCAACCATGCCACAGGCGAGCCATTGCGCACGTTTTGCCTGCACAGCATCAATGCCGATCGTTACCCAGCCATTTGTAAAGCAATCCACCGATCAGACCGCCCAGAATCGGCGCCAGCCAGAACAGCCACAGTTGTCCAACCGCACCGCTACCAGCGAACAGCGCAACGCCGGTCGAACGCGCCGGATTCACTGAGGTGTTGGTAACGGGAATGCTGATCAGATGGATCAGGGTCAGTCCCAGACCGATGGCGATCGGGGCAAAACCAGCGGGTGCGCGTGCGTGCGTCGCGCCCAGAATGATCACCAGGAAGAACGCGGTCATGAACACTTCGCACAGAAATGCCGCTGCAGCGCTGTATCCGCCGGGCGACAGGGCGCCGTAACCGTTGGAGGCGAAGGCTCCCGCTGCCGTCGGATCGACGGCAAAATCGGGACGACCGCTGGCGATCTGGAACAGAATGAAACCAGCGGCCACCGCGCCCACCACTTGCGCCACGATGTAGGGCGCCAGGTCCTTCCCCGAAAAACGCCCCCCCGCCCACAGGCCGATGCTCACCGCAGGATTGAAATGCCCGCCCGAAATATGTCCCAGCGCATAGGCGCCGGTAAGCACGGTCAGGCCGAAGGCCAGCGAAACGCCAAGCAGTCCGATTCCCAGCGGATTGCCGTCGCCGCCGAAGTTCGCGGCCAGAACCGCGCTGCCGCAGCCACCCAACACCAGCCAGAACGTGCCGAGACACTCGGCGGTCATACGTTTCAGCATTGTCTTTCTCCTTCACGAAAGCGGAATGTCATGGGCCTGCACCGCGATGGTGTCGGGGATGCCGCATCTCGTGGGGGAGGGCGGTGCCGCGTGAGAGCGCTGATACATCGTCAGTTGTCTGTGGGGGGCGGAATCGGCAGCGACAGCACGAATTTTTGATGCTGGGCCAACGTTTCCGCGTCCTTGGCGCGCATGAAAATGTGAATCACCAGATTTTTTCTGAGTTCGATCAGCGTTTCGCGGATCTGCACGTTTGGTTCGTTCGGTATTTCGCCGCGGTACCACTGGATGGTCCGGCCGTTGAGGTTTGCCACTTCGGCACGGTCGCCGCGGCGCGGCCGGAACGGCGATTCCTCGCTGATGGTCAGCGCAAAGGCTTCAGTGGCATCGTCCGTGCGTATTGCGCGACACAGCAACATGCTAGGGACACGCAAGGGTTCCCAGCGCAGGGATTGCGCGATCTCGGCCGGAAATGCAGGGCACTCCGCGAATGCATCCTGCACGGCAACTTGTCCGCTGGCGATGCCCGCCCATAGCGCAAAGAACGACAGAGGCCAGCTCGGTACCTTCGAATTCACTCGATCTCCCCCATATGTGAACGTGTACTTGCGTCCATGCAGGCGATTGGCCGGACATCCTGGATGTCCTGGAAAGCGTAGCGACTCTGAAGCGCTGCGTCCTTCGACTTAACTTAAGCTACACCAGTTCGGGTTTCCAGAGGTTCAAAGCGTTTTTTTCGATCGAAAAGCTGAATCCGATCTCCGGCTGCTATCGCAGCCTCAACGCCGCTGCAGCACCAGTTCAAGCACCAAGCCGCTGCCGAAAAACGCCAATACCAGCATCGCCATCGCAATCAGCGTCCAGCGCGCAGCGGTGGCACCGCGCCAGCCATAACGCCAGCGACCGACCAGCAGTGCGCCGAAACCGAGCCAGGACAGGACGCTGAGCACCGTTTTATGAGCCAGATGCTGGGCCATCAGATCCTCGACGAACAGCACGCCGGTCAGCAGCGTGGCCGTGAGCAATACGAATCCGACCGCGATGGTGCGGAACAGCAGCGTTTCCAGTTCTACCAGCGGCGGCAGCGCGCGCAGCCATCCGTACAGGCGGCGTCGGCGCAAGGCACGCTCCTGCAGCCACAGCAGCATGGCCAATACCGCAGCGATCGCCAGCGTGGCGTAGGCCAGCAGCGCGCACCAGGCGTGCAGCTGCAGGCGCCAGTCCAGAGGCTGGGGGTCCTGCCGACCGATCCACCCGTAGAGCATCAGCGTTACCGCAGCGATGGGAAAAACGATCACGCCCAGCGCGGCCATGCGCCCGCGTGCGCCCACCAGCAGGGTCAATACGGCCATGCCCAGACCGACCAGCGAGAGCGCCGAAAAGAAATGCAGATTCGCACCGCCGGCTGCCCGCCAGGTCAACACGTGAGCTGCGCCGTGGAGCAGCACTGCGACCGCAGGTGCGATCCAGAACCCGAACGACGCGCCCGGCCCGCTCTGGCCCAACTGGCGCGCAAGCAGCGCCATGGACAGCAGATACAAAGCCGATGCGATGAGAACGATTGTCATCGGGTGAGTGTCGCATAGGCTCATACCTTCCCGCACTGCTTATAATCGGCCTCTTTTCGAAGCGGTCCGCATCCATGTTCGAGTCCCTCACCCAGCGTCTGTCCGGCACCATCGAGCGCCTTCGCGGCCGTGGCCGGTTGACCGAGGAGAACATCCGCGAAGCCACCCGCGAGGTCCGCATCGCGCTGCTCGAAGCCGATGTTGCGCTGCCGGTGGTACAGGCGTTGATCGAGCGGATCAAAATCCGCGCCGTGGGTCAGGAAGTGCTGAAATCCCTCAGCCCCGGGCAGGCGCTGATCAAGATCGTCCGCGATGAACTGGCCGCGGTCATGGGCTCGGCGGCGAGCGATCTGAATCTGAATGTCCCGGCGCCCGCCGTCATTTTGATGGCCGGTCTGCAGGGCGCGGGCAAGACCACCACGGTCGGAAAGCTGGCTAAATACCTGAAGGAAAAGCGCAAGAAAAAAGTGATGGTGGTATCCGCCGACGTCTATCGTCCAGCTGCGATCGAACAGCTCAAGACCCTTGCCGAGCAGGTCGATGTGCTGTTCTTCGCTTCGGATGCGTCGCAAAAGCCCGAAGCGATCGTCCGCGCCGCGATCGACGACGCACGCAAGTCGTATGTCGATGTGCTGATCGTCGATACCGCCGGCCGCCTCGCCATCGATGAAGCGATGATGGCCGAGATCAAGGCGCTGCATGCGGCGGTCAATCCGGTCGAAACCCTGTTCGTGGTCGACGCGATGACCGGCCAGGACGCGGCGACGACGGCCAAGGCATTCAGCGAAGCCCTGCCGTTGACCGGCGTGGTGCTCACCAAGACCGACGGCGATGCCCGCGGCGGTGCGGCGCTGTCGGTGCGCTATATCACCGGCCGTCCGATCAAGTTCATCGGCGTCGGCGAGAAGCCTGATGGCCTCGATGTTTTCCATCCAGACCGCGCGGCCGGGCGCATTCTCGACATGGGCGATGTGCTCTCACTGGTCGAGCAGGTCGAGCAGCAGGTCGACCAGGACAAGGCCCAGAAGCTGGCCGAGAAAGTCGCCAAGGGCAAGAAGTTCGACCTGAACGACATGAAGGACCAGCTGGAACAGATGCAGAACATGGGCGGTCTGAGCGGGCTGATGGACAAGCTGCCGGGTATGGGCCAGATCCCGGATGCGGTCAAGAATCA
>JANOXT010000326.1:0-6028 GCA_031418555.1 Lysobacterales bacterium
GCACGCGGTGCGCGCGCGGGTGGCGGCGCGGTCAACGTGGCCACGGGCGCTGGACTGTCTGTCGGAGGCGCCCCGACCACGGCCGGCGGCTGCGGCAGCGCGCGGCCTCTGCCGCGCCACTGTGCGGCCTGTTCGCGCACCACCACGGCTGCCTCGTCGGGGGTGTATTGGGCAATGCTGGCGGCGTCGGGGATACGCAGCACCGCGCCGGCCTTGAGCCGGTTGGCGTTGCCATCGATGAACGCTTCCGGATTCGCCCGCAGCAACGCGAGGATCGTCTGATCCAGACGGTCGCCGCGGCCGATGTCGGCGGCGATTCCGCCAAGCGTTTCGCCCGGACGCACGGTGCGGGTGTCGTCGCCGGCGATCACTTCGATCGGCGCGGCAGTCGCCACCGCAGCGGGCTCGGCCGGCAGCGGAATGGGCGTGGGTACCAATGCGGTCAAGGCATCGGCAGGCACCGGCGCGGTTTGTCCGGTTGGCGGCAGCGGCACCGCTGTCGGTGCGGCGGCCTGCAGAGGATTGGGTGGCGCCGGCAGCGGCTCCGGTAAACGGACCACGGCATTGCCCGGCTCGACGGTCGCCTCCTGGATCGGCGGCTGGGTAGGCGCCGCCGCGGTTTGCGGCGTGTCGAGCAGCGCCGAGTACTCGCGGACCAACCGACCCTGGCCCCAATCCACTTCGACCAGAAAGGTCAGCAGCGACTGCTGCACTGGGGCGGCGCTGGTGACGCGGATGACCGGACGGCCGCGGACATCCAGCGCGACCGCGAACTGCAGGTCGGAAACGATCCCCTGCGGCGGCGACAGGCCGATGCGCGCAAAGGTTTCGGGCGAAGCCAGACGCGCCTGCAGGGCTTCAAGCTCGCTGGAATCGTTGGAAATGACCGGAATTTCGGCCAGCAGCGGCTGATCGCGCTGCGACAGTACCTGGATCTGGCCCAGTCCCAGCGCCCACGCCGACAACGGCGACACCATGGCCGCTACTGCCAGTAACACGCTAACTGTGATGCGCAAGTGTTTGATCACGCTTGTCCCCCGAGCCGACTTCGAGACTCTAGCCATGTGTCCCGGGGTTCGCAACGGTTGGATCAGCCTTCCGCCGCGACCAGCTCGGCGATCTGCACCGCATTCAGCGCCGCGCCCTTGCGGATATTGTCCGAGACCACCCACAGATCGATGCCGCGCGGATGCGAAATATCCTCGCGGATCCGGCCCACAAAAGCGGGATCTCGCCCCGAACCGTGGGTCACCGGGGTCGGATAGCCGCCGGCCCTGCGCTCGTCGACCACCTCGACGCCCGGCGCAGCTTCGAGCAGCGCGCGCACCTCGTCGGCGGTGATCTTCTCCCGGGTCTCGATATGCACTGCCTCGGAGTGGGCATAGAACACCGGCACGCGGACGACCGTAGCATTCACCTGGATCGACTCGTCGCCGAGAATCTTGCGGGTCTCCCAGACCAGCTTCATCTCTTCGCTGGTGTAGCCGTTGTCGAGAAAGTCGCCGCCGTGCGGAATCACGTTGAACGCGATCTGCACCGGATAGACCTTGGGGGTGATGCTCTGGAAGTTCAGCAGCGCCGCGGTCTGCTTGCCCAGTTCTTCCAGCGCGCGGCGGCCGGTGCCGGACACCGACTGGTAGGTCGCGATATTGATGCGTTCGATCCCGACTTTGCGATGGATTGGCGCCAGCGCCACCATCAGCTGCATGGTCGAGCAGTTCGGGTTGGCGATGATGCCGCGCGGACGGTTGCGGATCTGCTCGGGGTTCACTTCGCTGACCACCAGCGGCACGTCGGCATCGCCGCGGAACACCGATGAGTTATCGATCACCACCGCACCGGCGGCGGCGAATTTCGGCGCGTATTCCCTGGAGATGGAACCGCCGGCCGAGAACAGCGCGATATCGATGCCGGCGGGATCGAAGGTGGCCAGATCGCTCACCATGATCTCGCCGTTGCCGTATTTGACGAGCTGCCCGGCCGAGCGCTCGCTGGCCAGCGCCACGATCTTGCCGATCGGAAACTTGCGTTCGACCAGCACCGACAGCATCACTTCGCCCACGGCACCGGTGGCGCCGACTACCGCTACATTGAATTGCCTGGTCATTCGATCACCTGTGTATGGCTGTTGTAGGAGCGACCGAAGTCGCGACCGCTTTCTGATCGCTGTACATCGGCCTGTCGCGACTTCCGTCGCTCCTACAAAGCACGGCTTGTGCGGGTTGCGTCTATCGCTGCGGCGCAGTCGGTGCCTTTGGGGGCGGGATTCGGCGACTGGCCGCTATCGTTTTTCATCCGCTTTCGCGGTCGCGGGAATCCGCGGGGACATCTCGCCCACATCGCCACACTGTGCGCGATGGCGCAGCGCCTGGTCCATCAATACCAGCGCCATCATCGCTTCGCAAATAGGCGTTGCGCGGATACCGACGCAGGGGTCGTGGCGGCCGGTGGTGATCACTTCCACTTCCTCGCCCAGCACATTCATGCCGCGCCCGGGCAGGCGCAGGCTGGACGTAGGCTTGAACGCCACTGAACACACCACCTGCTGGCCGCTGCTGATACCGCCGAGAATGCCGCCAGCGTGATTGGACAGAAACCCCTCGCGGATCATTTCGTCGCGGTGAATGCTGCCTTTCTGCGCGACCGACGCGAAGCCGTCGCCGATCTCCACGCCTTTGACCGCATTGATCGACATCATCGCCGCGGCAAGATCGCCGTCCAGCTTGCCGTAGATCGGCTCGCCCCACCCCGGCGGCACGCCGTCGGCGACCACGGTGACGCGCGCGCCCACCGAATCTCCGGATTTGCGCAGCGCGTCCATATAACTTTCCAGCGCCGTCACCTGTTCGGCGATTGGCCAGAAAAACGGGTTGTCTTCAACCGCGCTCCAATCGAACGCGCCCAGCGCGTGATCCGGCAGCACGCCACCCAGCTGCGACAAATGCCCGCGCACGGTCACGCTATAGCGCTCCGCCAGCCATTTTTTTGCGATCACCGCCGCAGCGACGCGCATCGTGGTCTCGCGCGCGCTGCTGCGCCCGCCGCCGCGCGGGTCGCGGATGCCGTACTTCTGCCAGTAGGTGTAATCGGCGTGCGCCGGCCGGAACTGCGCGGCGATGTTGCTGTAGTCCTTGCTGCGCGCATCGGTATTGCGGACCAACAGTGCAATGGGCGTACCGGTGGTGCAGCCTTCGTACACGCCGCTGAGAATCTCCACCGCATCGGTTTCGTGACGCTGCGAGGTATGGCGGCTGCGGCCGGTGGCGCGACGCTGCAGATCCTGGGTGAATTCTTCTTCCGAAATCGCCAAACCGGGCGGACAGCCGTCAATCACGCAGCCGATCGCCGGCCCGTGCGATTCGCCGAAGGTGGTGACGCGGAGCAGATGGCCAAAACTGTTGCTCACACGAGGCCCTCAGAACAATCCAGCGGAAGCAGGTGCTGCGATGGTCACCCGCAGCGCCGGATCGCGCGCATCGGCCAGCTGGCGGATACGGGCGTGGTAAGTCATCAGATCGCGGCATTCGGCGACGAACACGCCCATCTGCCCGACCTTGAACTCGACCCAAGCCAACGGCAGTTCCGGCAGCAGACGGCTGAGCGCACGTTCCGACTCCCCGACTTCGCAGATCAACAGGCCATCTTCGGTGAGGTGCAGCGGCGCATCGCGGAGGATGCGCAGGGCCAGATCGAGGCCATCGTCGCCTGCGCGCAGACCGAGTTCGGGCTCGAAGGAATATTCCCTCGGCAGCGCATCGGTCTCGGCGTTGGTGACGTACGGTGGATTGGTGACGATCAGGTGGTAATGCTCGCCCTGCAGGCCGGCGAACAGGTCAGAATTCAGGAAGCGGACGTTTTCGGCGTGCAGTCGGGTTTTGTTTTCGCCGGCCAGGGTCAGCGCGTCATCGCTGATGTCGACGCCATCGACGTGCCATTCGGGGTTGTGATGTGCCATTGCGATGGCGATGCAGCCGGAGCCGGTGCACAGGTCCAGCGCGCGGCGCACCTCACGACCGCCCAGCCACGGCTCGAAGCCGGATTCGATCAGTTCGGCGATCGGCGAACGCGGCACCAGCGCACGGACGTCGGTCTTGAAGCTGAGGCTGGCGAACCAGGCCTCGCCGGTGAGATAGGCGGCCGGAATGCGCTCTTCGATGCGGCGAAGGAACAGACCGAGCACGTCTTCCTTTTCGGCCAGCGTGACCCGGGACTGGCCGTACACCGGTGAGAGATCGTGCGGCAGATGCAGCGCGTGCAGCGTGAGCTGGGTCGCTTCGTCCAGCGCATTGTCGTAGCTGTGGCCGAAGGTGAGCCCGGCTGCGTTGAAGCGGCTGGCGCCATACCGGATCAGGTCGATGATCGTCTGCAGCTCGTCGGTCATGGCGGAGTCGGGGCCGGAATTTCGCTGGAAAGACCGTCAAGTATAGCGGCGGCGCGGGTATCATGGCCGCACTTGCGATCATGTCCGAAGAAGCCGCCGCGATGTTCAACCGCACCACCGTTTTGATCCTGCTGGTGGCGCTGGCCACCGGTGCAGGCCTGTTCGCTGCCGAATACGTCTACAGCGGCCGTGCATCTGCCGGGCCGGAGCTGCGGTCCATGCGCCGCCTGACCACGCCGCGCGATTTGCCTGCGTTCACCCTGCAGCAGTCCGATCGCACGCAGCTGGTACCCGGCGAGCTGCGCGGCCATTGGACCGTGGTCTTCATTGGATTCACGTACTGCCCCGACGTGTGTCCGACCACGCTCGCGTCGCTTGCGCAGGCGCAGACGCGGTGGGCGACGCTGCCGGAAAGCACCCGACCGCGGGTGCTGTTCGTGTCGGTGGATCCGGAGCGCGACACCATCGAAAAGCTCGGCGAGTATGCGCACGCATTCCACAAAGACACGCTTGCCGCCACCGCCGACATTCCTTCGTTACAGGCGTTCACGACATCGCTGTCGCTGGTCTTCGCCAAAGTGCCGCCCGCCAAGGGCGCCCCTGCAGACCAGTACGCCGTGGATCATTCCGCCACGATGGTGGTGCTGGATCCGCAGGGCCGGATGGCCGGCGTGATTTCCCCGCCGTACCGACCCAAGGACATCGCCGAGGATCTGATCGCGCTGACCAAGGCGGGCAAGTAATGGGCTTGATCACCACCCTTACCTACGCATTGCCGCATCGCCTGATGTCGTCGCTGGCGCGGCGTCTGGCCTATTCGCGCAGCCCGGCGATCAAGCAATGGCTGATCGACGCCGTGACCCGAAAATTCAATGTCGATCTGAGCGAGGCCGCCCAGCCCGACCCGCACGCCTATCCGACATTCAACGCTTTCTTCACCCGTGCGCTCAAACCCGGCGCGCGCGTGCCCGACGCCGATCCGCGCGCGCTGCTGATGCCGGCCGACGGTCATATCAGCCAGTGCGGCGACATCGTCGACGGCAGAATTTTCCAGGCGAAAGGCCAGTCGTTCACCGCCGCCGAACTGTTGGGCGACGAAGCCGCCGCCGCGCCGTTCGTGGACGGCCTCTTCGCCACCGTGTACCTGTCGCCGCGCGACTATCATCGCGTGCATATGCCGTGGGCCGGCACGCTGCGCGAGACCGTACACGTGCCGGGCCGGCTGTTCAGCGTCGGCACCGATGCGGTGAAGTCGGTGCCGCGGCTGTTCGCGCGCAACGAACGCCTGGTCTGCCATTTCGACACCGACTTCGGCCCGATGTGCCAGGTGATGGTGGGCGCCCTGCTGGTCTCCGGCGTCGAAACCGTGTGGAGCCGCATCGAAATTCCCGCCTACGGCGACCGCATTGCCCGCAAGGACTACCGCGGCCAGAACATCACGTTGGAACGCTTCGCCGAAATGGCCCGCTTCAACTATGGATCGACGGTGATCGTGCTGCTGCCGAAAGGCGTCGCCGCGTTGGCCGACGGCCTGAAGTCTGAAACGCCGGTTCGGTTGGGGCAACGTCTGGCCGGCGTGAGCTGAGTCTCAGAATCGTACTGCGTGGTGTGAAGAGCGCCCGCAAAACCGGCAACCCTGTCAGTTCT
>JANOXT010000327.1:0-5156 GCA_031418555.1 Lysobacterales bacterium
GCCTCCCGGCAACGCGGCGCTTCTGCCTGGCGGTAGCGCACACTGCGGGCCGCGATCCGCACACGCAGCGCGTCCAACGCCTGTCTGTCGTACCCGCCTAGGTTAAAAAAAAACGGCGCGGAATTCCGCGCCGTTTTTTTGTGGCCGCAGATCGCGGCACCGAAGAATCCATGGCGCTGGCGGCGAAACCGGGTTCCGCTAAACTGACCCCATGAATACCGCCCCCTACGACACCGCACGACTGCAGGCCCTGGCCGATGAGCTGATCGCCAATATCCGCGAACTGGCCGCCGCCGGCTGGACGCCAGCGACCAGCAGCAATTTCTCCCAGCGCCTGGACGACCGCCATGCGGCGATCACCGTCTCCGGCCGCGACAAGGGCCGGCTGAACCGCGATGACATCATGGTGGTGGACTTCGACGGCCGGGCCGTCGGCAGCGACCACCGTCCGTCCGCCGAGACCCTGCTTCACACCCAGCTCTACCGGCGTTTTCCGGATATCAGCTGCGTGCTGCACACCCATTCGCACAATCAGACCGTCGCTTCGCGCCTGTACGGCGGCGCTGGCCGCGTGCATCTGGAAGGGTATGAACTGCTGAAGGCGTTCGCCGGCAGCCACACCCATGAGGCCGCACTCGATCTGCCGGTGCTGCCCAACACCCAGGACATGCCAGCGCTGGCGGCGCAGGTGGAAACCCTGCTCGATGCGGGCCCGATGTGGGGTTATCTGATCGACGGTCACGGGCTGTACGCCTGGGGCCGGACGATGGCCGAAGCGCGCCGGCATCTGGATGCGTTCGAGTTTTTGCTGGGCTGCGAGCTGGATCTGCTGCGCCTGCGCGGTTGATACCTGCAAGGATGGGCTTCAGCCCCAAGCTTTTGATCTGAATGCCTTCAGGGCAGGGCTCGGGGCTGAAGCCCCTCCTACGCAATCGCATCGACATTGATCCGCACCCAGCCCAGCCCCATAGTCACCCAACCCACGTCGCTCCCAGGATCCCATGAGCCGCCTGCGCATCTATGCCGAAGACCGCCCCGATGTCCCGCTGTCGGTCACCCACGACCACGCGGCGATCGCCGAGGCCCTGTCCACCATCCGCGTGGACTTCGAACAATGGCAGTCGTCGCAGCCGATCCAGCCCGGCGACCCGTCCGAAGCGATCATCGCCGCCTATCAGCGCGACATCGACCGGATCAGCGCCGCCCGCGGCTTTACCACCGTCGACGTGGTGAGCATTGCGCCGGACCACCCGAACCGCGACGCCATGCGTTCTAAATTCCTCGACGAGCATCTGCACAGGGAGGATGAAGTGCGCTTCTTCGTCGCCGGCGCCGGCTTGTTCAGCCTGCACGTCGACGGCAAGGTCTACGAGGTGCTGTGCGAAGCCGGCGATCTCATTTCGGTGCCCGACTCCACCACCCACTGGTTCGACATGGGCCCGGAACCCAATTTTGTCGCAATCCGCTTTTTCCAGCAGCCCGACGGCTGGGTCGGTCATTTCACCGGCACGGATATCGCGCAGCGGTTTCCGCGCTATGAGACTCGTTAAGCAGCCTGATAGCGATGAATGTCGACGAGGCCATTGTCAAACGATACCTAGAAAGAATCGGACATACTGATGTTCGTTCACATCCGGATGGCAGTCATAATCCACCCGATTTTCTCTTGGACGACAGTGTCGCCATAGAAGTTAGACGGTTAAACCTACATTACCAAAATGCGAATCGACTGATCCCGCTTGAACAAAACTACTACCCACTCCTAGGGCATTTAAATAATCTATTCAAATCGATCAATAAACCTGAAATACAGGACTGGCTTGTCTTTTGCGAATTTTCCAGACCTGTCGCAGATTGGAGAAATCTTCATCCGCAAATAATGGCAGCCTGTAACGAAATAGGTGAGCTCTCTGTCACGCTTGGCACAACATTTCATGCACAAATAAATCCAAGGCTTAAATTAACTTTCAGACGGTCATCTATCAAGCTGAAACAAAAGTTCAGCCTTTCAGGTCTTTCAGATCTCAACGAAGGCTGCATGATCTACGATGCGCTTCGCCAGAACATACAACTATGCATAGACGAAAAGACCCAAAAAATACAGCGTCATTATGAAAAATATTCGCGCTGGCATCTTCTACTGGTCGACCACATTGACTACTGTATGTCCCAAGAAGAGCAAATAGCAGCAAAAGACACCATCAAAAACATCCAAGCTTGGGAAAAGATATTGCTGTTATCGCCCCTCGACTCGGGGTCAATTTTTCAAATTTATCCATAAGTACAAAATGACCACTCTCATTCTCACCGACATCGAAGGCACCACCAGCAGCATCTCGTTCGTGAAGGATGTGCTGTTTCCGTACGCGCGCGATGCGCTGCCCGCGTTCATGCGCGCGCATGGCGATACCCTGCAGGTGCGGCATTGGCTGGAAATCGTCGCGATCGAGCAGGGCGCACTGGAACACGGCATTGCGTTCAACGACGACGCGCTGGTCGAGACCCTGCAGCGCTGGATCGACGAAGACCGCAAACACACTGCGCTCAAAGCGCTGCAGGGCATGATCTGGAGCGACGGCTACCGCAATGCCGACTTCAGCGCGCACATCTATCCGGACGCCGCCGCGAAGCTGCGCGACTGGCGCGCCGCCGGGCATCCGATGGCGGTGTATTCATCAGGCTCGGTGCCGGCACAGAAGCTTTTTTTCAGCCACACCGATGCCGGAGACCTCAGCAGACTCTTCGCGGCGTGGTTCGACACCGAAGTCGGGCACAAGCGCGATGCGGGCAGCTATCGCGAGATCTCGCGCCGGTTGGATCGGCCGGCCGACGAGATCCTGTTCCTGTCCGATGTGGTCGAAGAACTCGACGCCGCACGCGAGGCCGGCATGCGCACCGCGTTGATCGACCGTCTCGACGATTACCCGCAGCCGCGCCTCGGCGATGCCGCGCACGGCCATCGGCGCGTCGAGCGCTTCGACCTCATCGATCCCGACGAGCCCACGCAATCGCCATGACCCGTCTACGCTGTCTGCTGCTGTGCATCCTGGCGGTGCTCTGCGTCACCGACAGCGTCGTTGCCAAGGGGCTGGCAGATCCCGCGCTGCGCGAGCGCCAGCGCGTACTGCTCGATTCCGCGGTGGCCGGACTCGCGCCGCATCGCCCGGGTCAGCCCGATCTGTACGTTGTCGGCGTAGGCGGCGACAGCACCGAGGATGTCTTCCGCAACGAGGCCGTCTATCTGGAAACGCTGATGACGCAGCGTTTCGGCGCGCGCGGCCGGGTGCTCACGCTGATCAATCATCAGGACAGCCTCGGCGTTTCGCCGCATCCGCTGGCGACGCTGGACCATCTGCGCACCGCTTTGGCCGGCGTCGGCAAAGCGATGGATCCGGATCAGGATCTGCTGCTGCTGTTCATGACCATGCACGGCACGCCGCAGCATCAGCTGTTCGTACAGATGGGCCCGGACTACTTCGACCTGATCGATCCGCGCGAATTGCGCGCGGCGTTGGACGACGCCGGCATCCGCAATCGCGTGCTGGTGATTTCCGCCTGCTACTCAGGCGGTTTCGTGTCCGCGCTGAAGGACGACAACACCTTGATCCTGACCGCCGCACATAAAAACCGGGCGTCGTTCGGCTGCGGCCCGGATTCGGATGCCACTTATTTCGGCCGCGCCTGGCTGATCGATGCACTGAACGAGACCACGGACTTCGTCGCTGCATTCGATACGGCAAAAGCGCGGATCGCCGAGCGCGAGGAACTCGAAGATTTCCGGCCATCGCGACCTCAGATCAAGATCGGCAAACATATTCTGCCGCGTCTGCAGGCTTGGCAATCGCAGCTGGTACCGGGGCCGAAGGTGGCCTTTACCGTGCCTGCCCCTGCACCGAACGCGTCCGTTATTGTCGAGAAAGCCTCGAAACAAAAAGACGAACAAGCGTCGAAATCGAAGAAGTAGCGCTGTAGAGGCGATGATCAGCGCTATCTGAGTTTGTTGAGAATTGCAACGACAAGGCCCTGTCAATGTCCGGTTGAAGGCAGTGCGGTCAAAAGGCATGTTGAGCAGACGCTCAATGAATCTTTTCGCCCCGCGCAAGCATCGCGATCAACACTTCTACGCGCTTGGTTTTGGTCTCGGGCTTCTTCGCGGTCTGCACCCGCCAGCACACGGAATAGCGGTTGGTTTTGTCGAGCGTCTCGAAGAAGGTGCGCGCTTTTTTGTTCTTCGCCAACGCCGCCGCCAGCTCCGGCGGTACCTCCATGCTGCGCGCACCGTCGTAGGCGGCGTCCCAGCGCCCGTCGGCTTTGGCGGCGTCGACTTCGCGCGCGCCGCCTGCGCGCATCCGGCCCTCGGCGATCAGGCGCTCGACCTTGCCGATATTGATCTTCGACCACAGCCCCTTCGGCCGGCGCGGCGTAAAGCGCTGCAGAAAATAATCGCCGTCGAAACCGCGCTTCTGGCCGTCGATCCAGCCGTGGCACAGCGCGACATCCAATGCCTGATCGTAAGTGACGGTGGCAATGCCGGACTCTTTTTTCGCGATCTTCAGCCACAGGCCTTTCGCCGCGGCATTCGCGATCAGCCAGATGTCCCATGCCGCCGCGTCGGCGAAGGGCAGCACCGGCAGCTCGTCGGGCAGACCGGGTCTGACGTCGACCATGGTCAATGCTCTGGATTCTGCAGGCGATATTCCCTGTGCGCGCGCACTTCGCCGCGCCATGCGTCGAACGCACGCACCTCGATGCGATGCGCGCCTGCGGCAAGGCCGGTGGGCAGCGTGCCGCGCCACAGATGCGATGAGTCCGTCGCTTCCGGCGACCGGTCGTAGCCGCGCAGCGCGTCGGCATCGTCATCGAGCAGGTTCTCGCGCAGCAGGCGCGGATCCGGTGTCACGGTGCGACGCATCGGCGTCCACTCGCGGTCGTCGATCCGGAACTCCACTCGGGTGTCGTCGCGACCCATGTACACATTCGCGTAAACGCCGTACGCCGGATACGCGCCCTTCCGCAGCACCTTCGGCGCGTACAGGCCGATCTGACTGTCCTGCGGATCGCGCGCAGCATGCCAGCCCAGCACGTAGCGGCCATCGCGACCGATACCAAGGCTGGCGTAGCCGTTCGGCGTGCCGTCGGACATCGTGGTGTCGGGA
>JANOXT010000328.1:0-4649 GCA_031418555.1 Lysobacterales bacterium
TCCGCGCCGCCGTGGCCCAGGCCGCGGGCGGCCAGCAACAGCAACATCGGGCGCAGGCGCTTGCCGCCGCCGGCGACAATATGCTCGGCGACCTGATTGACCAGCGCCACGTCCGAGCTCAAACGCCGGCGGATGAGGGCATCGACCGCGGCCATATCGGCGGCAGCGAGAGCCTGGATGGCTGACAGATCAAGCGAAATGGGCGCCGAAGTCGCTTCCATGGGGGATCCAGACGGGTGATCACGCCATTATAAGTGGCCGGACTTGTCGATTCGGGAATTCCTGACTTGCCGTTGGGTGCTCTCCTGATTTTGAGGAGCTGCCGGCTATAATCCAATACTCATCGCCACTACCGGCAACTCAGCAGGAACTGTTCATGGCACGCGGCGTCAACAAGGTGATCCTGGTCGGCAACCTCGGCAACGACCCCGAAACCAAATATACCCAGGGCGGCATGGCCGTCACCAAGGCCAGCCTGGCGACTACTTCGGTCCGCAAAGACAAGGAAGGCAATACCCAGGAGCGCACCGAGTGGCACCGGGTGACCTTCTTCGGCAAGCTCGGCGAGATCGCCGGCGAGTACTTGAAAAAAGGAAGCCAAGTCTACGTGGAAGGCTCGATCCGCTACGACAAATACACCGGACAGGACGGCGTGGAGCGGTATTCCACCGATATCATCGCCGACGAGATGCAGATGCTCGGTGGCCGTAGCGAAGGCGGCGGTAACGCCGAACGTCCGGCGCGCGCACCGCGCGAGAACAGCGGTGGCAGCAGCGGTGGTGGTGGCAGTTATGGCGGCGGCCAGCGCAGCGGCAGCGGTGGTGCCCAGCGCCAGCAGCCGGCGGCCAGCAGTCCGCCGCCGATGGACGATTTCTCCGACGACGATATCCCGTTCTGACCGGCGCGAATCGAAACCCGTGGACGCACCGTCGAAAGGCCCGCTTTTTGCGGGTCTTTCGTTTTGACGGAAGCGCATCGCGGCACTTCTGACAGCACCCGCTTGCACGCTTCAACCCCGTTCGCGCGGACGGGCCGTTCAGTCGTCAACATCCGCAGGGGATACATCATGCAACGAGGCTTCGCGAGCTCAGCCATTCTCACATTGGTCGCAGGATTGTTGCTGAGTCAGGCGACGCTGCCGGTACAGGCGCAGCGCAGTTCCCAGCGTATCGCGGAGCCTGCGCTGACCGCGCCGCCCCTGATCGCTGCCGTCGATGCGCAGAGACCGGTTGGCCTGCGGGCGGCGTCCGTGCAGGTGGAAACAGACGGTGGACTGGCCCGGACCACGCTGCTGTTGACGCTGTACAACCCCAACGATCGCCAGCTCGAAGGCACGCTGCAGTTTCCGCTGCAGGCGGGGCAGCAGGTCAGTGCATTCGCGCTCGATATCGGCGGCGAACTGCGCGATGCGGTGCCGGTGCCGAAGCAGAAAGCGCAGCAGGTGTTCGAAAGCATCGAGCGCCGCAATGTCGACCCGGGCCTGTTGGAACAGACGGCCGGCAATCAATTCCGGCTGCGGGTCTATCCGATTCCCGCGCGGGGTACGCGTCAGGTGCGGCTGGTGATCGACGAGGCCATGCGTCGCGAAACCGACGGTTTCCGGCTTGATGTTCCGGTCCATCTGCTTGCCGGTGCCGAAGCGTTTTCGTTGGGCTTGCGCGCACAGGGCCTGCGCAAGCCACCGCAGGTGATCGGTGCCTTCGACGGCGTCAAGTTCGAGCGCAGCGGTCGCGGCTATGTCGCAACTGTTGAACGCAACGCGTTCCGGCCGGCACATGGTTTGGCGCTGCGTTTCCCCGCCGACAATGCCGCGCAGACCTATATCCAGGCCTTCGACAACGACCGCTTCGCGATGATCGAAATCCCGATGCCGGCTGCCGCTGGCAAGCCGCGCACCGTGCCCTCGTCGGTGGGCCTGCTGTGGGACGCGTCTGGTTCGGCGCGCAAGCGCGACCGACAAAGCGAATTCGCGCTGTTGGACCGCTATTTCAAAGCGATGGGCAACGGACGCGTGACGCTGCGTCTGCTGCGCGATGTGGGCGAAGACGGTGGCCGTTTCGAGATCCATGACGGCGATTGGAGCGGGTTGCGAACAGCGCTGGAAAACGTTGTGTACGACGGCGCCAGCGATCTTGCCGGTTGGATGCCCGAAAACGGCATCGGCGAATATCTGTTGGTCAGCGATGGTTTGCAGAATTACGGCGATCGCGCGTTTCCTGCGCTGCGCGAGGGGCAAACGCTGTTTGCACTGAATTCGGCCGGGGCGCAGGCCGATGTTGCGCGGCTGTCCGCGCTGGCCGAGGCGCGCGGCGGTCGGCTGGTGCAATGGCAGGGTCGGGCAGGGCTCGATGATGCTGCGGATGCATTGCTTCACGCTGGCACCCGCATCGTCGCTTTGGACGGCGATGGCATCGACGATCTGCAGCCGCAGGGCTGGTATGCCGAGGGCGGGCTGCTGCGCGTGGCGGGCCGGCTCATTGAGCCGACTGCAACCGTACGCATCGCCATCAGCGAAGCGGGCAGGATCCGCACGATGTCAGTGCCGGTGAGTGCCGATGCCCCACAGAGCGGACAGATCGCTGCGCTGTGGGCGCATTGGCAGATCGCCGCGCGCGCTGCTGAGCCGGAGCGGCATCGCGCTGAAATCAGCCGTATGGGCGAACGTTTCAGAATTGTCACGCCAGGCACTTCGCTGCTGGTGCTGGAAGCGCCGGAAGATTACGTCCGCTACGACATTCCAGCACCACCTGCGTTGCGCGACCAGGTCGCTGTGTTGCGACGTTCGCAGGCCCAGGAAAAGTTGGCAACGCGCAGCCAGCGACTGGAAGACGTGTCAGCACGTTTCGTCGAGCGTCAACACTGGTTCGACCGCAAGTTTCCAAAGGGCGCACGGCCAACGCCAAAAGCAGAAGCGGCAGGAGGTGGGGACGATGAATCGCTGGACCGTGTCGAGGTGACGGGTTCGCGCCTCAGGAGTTCCGAGGCCGACGCCGCGCAGCCGGCAATGCGAATGGCACCGCCACCACCACCGCCACCGCCTGCGCCGATGGAAGTCGCAGCCGGTGCGCCCAACGGGGCCGTGCAAAGCGCACCCGGCCAAGTGGATTTCCTCGTCAAAGAGAGCAACGACGCGCCGGGGCAGGGCGTTTCCATCCAACTCCAGGGCTGGTCGCCGGATTCGCCCTACGCCCGCCGCCTGCGCGCGGCCAAAGCCGAGGACATCTATCCCGTCTATCTGGATGAACGCGACAGCCATGCCTCCAGCACCGCGTTCTATCTGGATGTCGCCGATCTCCTGCTGCAGAAGGGCCGTCGCGTTGAAGCGCTGCGGGTGCTCTCGAACCTCGCCGAACTGGAACTCGAAAATCGCCACGTGCTGCGCGTGCTCGGCTACCGGCTCATGCAGGCCAAAGACTATGTCCGCGCAGTCGAAGTGTTTGGTGAAGTGCTGCGCCTCGCCGACGAAGAACCGCAGAGCCATCGCGATCTTGGACTGGCGCTTGCGGCGGCCGGGCAGCATCAGCAAGGCATCCAGCACCTGTACGACGTTGTGACCCGGCCGTGGGACGGTCGTTTTTCTGAGGTCGAGCTGGTGGCGCTCAACGAACTGAATGCGATCGTCGCCACCAGCCCGCAGCCGCTCGATACGGCTTTCATCGACCGTCGCCTGCTCAAGAACATGCCGCTGGATCTGCGCGTAGTGCTCGGCTGGGACAGCGACAACAGCGACATGGATTTGTGGGTGACCGACCCGAACGGCGAGCGCTGCTACTACGGCAATCGCAACACGTATCAGGGCGGTTTGCTGAGCGATGACTTCACCGGTGGCTATGGCCCCGAGGAATTCGTGCTCAAGGACGCCAAGCCCGGGAAGTACAAGGTCGAAGCCAATTTCTTCGGCGACCGCCAGCAGATCGTCACCGGTGCGACCACGCTGAGCATGTTGTTCAGCACCGGCTGGGGCACGCGTCGGCAGCTGGATCAGAGCGTGACACTGCGTTTGAGCGGACAAAGCGAGACGGTGTTTGTGGGTGAGTTCGAGGTGAAGTGAGTTGCTGCCGGAAGCGGTCGCACGCTGCTTGCGGCCCCTTCCATAGTCTTGCCTGCTAGAATCTGCGGTCTTTGCTGCGACTGCACAATCACACCATGATCGAACTCAACCCGATCCGCCAGCGCATCGCCGACCTCCGCGGTCGGCTCGATTCGCTCAGGGGGTATCTTTGACTACGACGCCAAAGCCGAGCGTCTGGAAGAAGTCAATCGCGAGCTGGAAAACCCCAATATCTGGAACGATTCCGAACGCGCGCAGGCATTGGGCCGCGAGCGCTCGCTGCTCGACAAGACCGTCAACGGCATCCGCGATCTGAAAGACGGCCTGGCCGGCGCTGAGGAGCTGCTGGAACTGGTCGAAATGGAGGAAGACGACGACACTGCGCTGGCCATCCAGACCGATGTCGAGCGCTATGCGCGCGGCGTCGATCAGCTTGAATTCCAGCGCATGTTCTCCGGCAAGCTGGACTCGGCCAATGCATACGTCGACATTCAGGCCGGCGCCGGCGGCACCGAGGCCCAGGATTGGGCGGAAATGCTGCTGCGCATGTATCTGCGATGGTGCGAAGCCCGCGGCTGGAAGGCCGAACTGATGGAAG
>JANOXT010000329.1:0-6663 GCA_031418555.1 Lysobacterales bacterium
CCATCGCCTGCTCGACCAGCGCCGACAGCCCGTTGATCGACTTCCTGAAGTCGACCGGCTGCCGGTGCAGATACACCGGCACCGCGCTCCACTGGATCACGCCAGCGCCACCAGTAGCCGCGATAGCCATTCCGGCGATACCGCGCGCAATTCCAACGCACTGCGGCCGTGACGCAGCAGCACTGTCGCGGACGTTTCCGCGATCGCAACAGGCGCCTGCCTGTGTAGCGGTATAAATGCCGTTGGTGACGGCGCTGACAATTGCCGCCAGCGTAAACTGAAATACCGCGGGCACACATCCCGTTGTATGCAAAATTGCCGCGCGCTTAAACCACTGGCCAACTGCTCGGCAAACAGGGTCTGCCATTGTGCAACGGTACGCTTCTTCATCCGACCCACCTTCAATCAACGGGAGGTCACGCTATATCGCCACGCCGATCAAGAATAGGATGGGGTTGGTTAGGCGCTTACGTTGAACAGATCGAGGCATTGTTGCCATGGAACGTCAAGAGTGGGGTTGGTTAGGCCCTTACGAGAATGCGATCCGACCGTTTGTGGTGGGCCGAAAGAACTGGCTGTTCTCGGCCAGCCCATCCGGCGCCACCGCCAGCGCGAACTTGTACAGCCTGATCGAAACCGCCAAAGCCAATAGCATCGAACCCTACGTCTATCTGCGCCGCGTGTTCACCGATTTGCCGAACGCACAGCGCGTTGAACAGATCGAGGCATTGTTGCCATGGAACGTCAAGAGTGCGGTTGGTTAGGCGCTTACGAACGGCTGGTCACCCCGCTCCACCGTCCGCGCGACCGTGGCGATGCCATTCGTCACCCCTTGCCCGCTGCCGGCACCGTCCCCACAACGGTGGAACAACAGCTTCGAGCCTCAGGACATTGCATGGACACCTCTCATCAACCCAACGTCTTCTACGCCACCACCATCGTATCGGTGCGCCGCAACGGCCGCGTGGTAGTGGCCGGCGACGGCCAGGTCACGCTGGGCCACACGGTGATGAAATCCAACGCGCGCAAAGTGCGCCGCCTCGGCCGCGACGGTCAGGTGTTGGCTGGTTTTGCAGGCGCTGCCGCCGATGCGTTCACGCTGTTCGAGCTGTTCGAGACGAAGCTGGAGAAACACGGCCAGCTCACTCGCGCTGCTGTGGAGTTGGCGAAGGATTGGCGCACCGAGCGTCGCTTCGGCAAGCTCGAGGCATTGTTGGCGGTGGCAGATAAAGAAACCTCGCTGATCATCAGCGGCACTGGCGATGTGATCGAGCCCGAAGACGGTCTGGTCGCGATCGGTTCCGGCGGCATGTACGCGCTGTCCGCTGCGCGCGCGCTGTTGGCGCATACCGAATTGGATGCGAAACAGATCGCGGTCGAGTCGCTGAATATCGCTGCGGATGTATGCATCTACACCAATCGCAATATCGTGTTCGAAGAGGTCTGAGCGTTCACCCCCTCTCCCGCGTGCGGGAGAGGGTTGGGGTGAGGGCTGCGCATCGCACGATGCCCTCATCCGCCCTTCGGGCACCTTCTCCCACAAGCGGGAGAAGGGATTTCTGCGGCATCGGACCGAATTCATGATCACCAAGTCTGACAACAACAACGCCTCGATGACCCCGCGCGAAATCGTCCAGGAACTCGACCGTCACATCATCGGTCAGGGCGCCGCCAAGCGCGCGGTTGCCATCGCGCTGCGCAACCGCTGGCGGCGCATGCAGCTGGACGATGCGCTGCGTGACGAAGTGATGCCGAAGAATATTCTGATGATCGGCCCGACCGGCGTCGGCAAGACCGAGATCGCGCGCAGGCTGGCAACGCTCGCCAATGCGCCGTTCGTGAAGGTCGAAGCTACGCGCTTCACCGAAGTCGGCTATGTCGGCAAGGATGTCGAACAGATCATCCGCGATCTGGCCGACACCGCGGTGAAGCTGTATCGCGAACAGGCCAAAGCGCGTGTGCGCGCGCAGGCCGAGGCGAGCGCCGAAGAGCGCATCCTGGATGCGCTGTTGCCGCGTCGTCAGCCCAGCGGTGGCTTCGGCTTTGGTGCGGAAGCGGGCGCTGGTATGGGAACGCTGGATGTCGGCAGCGGCGAAACCCAGGACAAAGCCAGCGACACCCGCCAGAAATTTCGCAAGCAGCTGCGCGAAGGAACTTTGGACGACCGCGAGATCGAGATCGAAACCGCGGTCAACGTCGGCGTCGACATCATGGCGCCGCCGGGCATGGAGGAAATGGGCCAGCAGCTGCGGCAGATGTTTTCCAGCCTGTCCAACAGCAAGACCCACAGCCGCAAACTCACGGTGCGCGCCGCGCGCGTGCAGCTGATCGAGGAAGAGGCCGGCAAGCTGGTGAATGAAGACGATGTCCGCGAGGCCGCCATCGAAGCCTGCGAACAGCACGGCATCGTCTTTATCGATGAGATCGATAAAGTCGCCAAGCGTTCCGACAGCCACGGCGCCGATGTCAGCCGCGAAGGCGTGCAGCGCGATCTGCTGCCGCTGGTGGAAGGTTCGACGGTCAGCACCAAATACGGCTCGGTGAAAACCGACCATATCCTGTTCATCGCCAGCGGCGCGTTTCACGTCGCCAAGCCCAGCGATCTGATTCCCGAACTGCAGGGCCGCTTCCCGATCCGGGTCGAACTGGGCGCATTGGGCAAGGACGAATTCGTCCGCATCCTGACCGAGCCCAAAGCCGCGCTCACGCTGCAGTACGTCGAACTGCTGAAGACCGAGGGCGTGGAGCTGCGCTTCGAGCCGGATGCGATCGATCGCCTCGCCGAGATCGCCACCATCGTCAACGATCGCCAGGAAAACATCGGCGCCCGTCGGCTGCACACCATTCTGGAGCGCCTGCTGGATACGCTGAGCTTCGAAGCGCCGGACCGCGACGGCGCACAGGTGACCATCGACCGCGCCTACGTGGACGCACAGCTTGGCGAGCTGTCCGCTGATCCGGACTTGTCGCGTTACATCCTCTGAGGCCGCACTGGCGGCCAGGCTGAACAGGCTTGCATGGATGCATGCGAAACGTTCGGCGTATATTTGCCTCCGACACCCGCAGAAGGACATCCCCCGATGTCGGCTCATCGACTTCCCGCACTGTTCGTCGCGCTCGGCCTTGCCGCGTGCGCCCATTCCCAATCCCAATCCCCGGACCGCTCTGTTTCGCCCGGTGCCACCCAGGAGACTCCCGACATGACGCCCACCGCCACCGCATCGCAGGCGTTTTCGCCCCGCGTCGATGCCGAACAGTCGCTGCTGCGCCTGCTCGAACTGATCCGCGGCAGCAAGACCGTCAAGGACATCACCACCGAACGCCTGCAGAGCACCTTCGGCGTCACATTCACGGTCGACGGCGGCCGTTCCGGTTTCGGTGAGCGTCTGACCCGCGACTGGTGGTCGTCGATCGAACTCGATCCGAAGCATCCTTACGGCGCGCGCGTCGAATTCAGTTTTCGACCCGATCAGGCCGGCACCTATCCGCCGTTCAGCGAGATCTGCAAAATCGATTTCGACCGGTTCGCTGCCGAGCTGCAGACCATGGGCTTCAGCCGCGAGACCTATCGCGCCGAACACAACCGCGTCATCCACGACCTGTTCCAGCGCGAAGGGCTGACCGTCACGGTCTACACCCGCGGCGAAGCCGACAGCCCACCCGAGAAGATCACGCACGCCTGCGTGCAGATAGTTCTGATCAACTGACGCCAAGGAGCATTCGATCATGGTCGCTGTCCCCACCCCGCCGCCCGCGCCCACACTGAGTGCCGCGTCGCAGGCGCTGGTCACGACGTTCAACGCCTCGCTCACCGCCGACCAGCGCACCAACTTCGCCAACGCGCTGCAGAATTCGCCGGCGCTGATCACCCAGATCAACACGGCGGTCGCCGCGGGCGAGTTGCGCGGATTCTCGCTGCTCCCGCCCGGGACCAACGCGGGTGGGCAGTTCAGCCCCACCACCGGCACCATGCAGCTGCCCGCCGCCAGCATGACTACGCCGGCAGGCGGAACCTACAACCCGGCCGAACTGACCTTCGTGCTGGGCCATGAAACCCAGCATGCGATCAACCGCCCGACCAGCGCCGCCGCGCTGACCACGTTCGCGGCGGACGTCAACACCATCGGCCGCAGCGCCACGGCCACGCACGACTACACCGCACCGTTGAACACGATGCTGGCGGTCAACCGCAACGACGAGGCCACCGCGCACATCGGCGGGTTCAACGCCACGGTCGGCATGGTGCGCAGCACCAACGCCACCCCCAGCCTTGAAGACATCTACCGCGCCAGCCCGGGGCGCATGGGCGATTTCATCACCGTGACCCCGGGAACCCCGGCCACGCCCGGCTCGCCCGCAACGGCCACGACGCCGGCGGTGCCGGCCGCCGCGGCCACGCCCACCAGCTATGCGCTTCGCGCCGGGCTCACGCTCAACGCCGACATGAGCATGACCCCGAATGCGGCAAACACCGCGGCGATGGGCCAGCACTATTACGATCAGTCCGCCGCCTCCGCGCGACTGGGCCATAACGGCGATTCCAACTATCAGAACTATTACGCCACCAACCTGGTTGGCTACGTGGCCCAGGTGGAGCGCGCGAACGCACCCACCCATGCCGCAGCCGGCCGCGCGCCGCAGCTCACGCTCAACATGACCACGCTTGGCATCAGTGAAGCTCAGATGGAGCGCAACGGCCTGAATCTCGGCGCCGCCGCCGGCCGTCAGCCGTATTTCGACAGCTCCACCACGCCGCCCACCGCGGGCAACCTGGATCACACCATCGCCACCCATGCGCACGTGCCGATCACGATGCCGAACGCGCTGCCGATTGTGGCCGCCCCTGTCGAACAGCTCACCCACCCTGCGGCACGCCAAGCGATGGATGCCATCGACCGTTCGCCCAACATCTCCGCCGATGCGTTCGGCCCGGATCGTCATCGGGCCGCTGCTGGCATCGCGCTGCATGCGGCCAACCAGAACATCACGCCCAACCATGTGGTCTTGAACGATCAAGGGACGAATCTGCACGGCGTGCAGGGTCCCCTCGGCGACCCGAGCGCGCGGATCACCACGGGGCTGCCGATCGCAGATGCCGTGAAGACCGACATACCTGCCGCCCAACAGAAGCTCGACATCCTGCAGCCGGTACATCCGCACGTTGATGTTGCGGCGCGCAGCCTGTCCGCCCAACAGGACAACCCGACCCAGGAAGCGCCGCGACCGTCGCGCTGATCGCGTATTGAGTGGCTTTGAACGACGGCGGCTGCTGGGCCGCCGTCGCTTTGTCCGGGTCCGCTGTATGCAAGATTTCGCCGTTGAAACAGGTGCCATGGAAGACTTTCATGCACGCCGGGTTCGTCGGCGCATCCGCGTTCCACGTACTATTCCGCGCAGGTCATGGCACAAGGACGCGCGGGGCTGACCGTCGACGCGCGCCAGCGTCGATGTCGCGGCATCTTGGCTTCGGCGAACGCCTGAACCGCGACTGGTGGTCCTCGATCGAACTGGATCCGGACGGCGCCTACGGTCCCAGCCTGGAACTGGCGTTCCGGCCGGACCGCAGCGGTACTTTCCCGCCGGCCAGCGCGATCTGTGGATTCGATGACGCACGCCTCGCCGCCGAACTCGCCGCGATGGGGTTCGAGCACGAAACCTGCTACGGCGAACACGGCCGCATCGTCCACGAGAGCTTCGAGCGCGCCGGCCTCTCGCTCACGGTCCACACCCGCGGCGAAGCCGACGAATCGCCCGCGAAAATCGCCCATGCCTGCGTGCTGCGGGTAATCGTGAACTGAGCCGTCGGGGCGGGGCGGCGCGGTAAACTGGCGGCATGAACGCTCCCGACAAACCGGTTACCGACACGTCCGCTCCCGCCGAAACGGTTTCAGGCGATTCGGCCGACACCACCCACTTCGGTTTCCGCGATGTGCCCGTTGCCGAGAAACAGAAGCTGGTCGGCGAAGTATTTTCTTCGGTCGCCGGCAGCTACGACCTGATGAACGACCTGATGAGCCTCGGCATCCATCGGGTCTGGAAACGCTACTTCGCCGCCACCGCGCAGGTCCGCCCAGGCGACCGCGTACTGGATCTGGCCGGCGGCACCGGCGACATCGCCGCGCTGCTGAAAGGCCGCGTCGGCGACGATGGTGAGCTGGTGCTCGGCGACATCAACGGCGCGATGCTGCGCGTGGGCCGCGACCGCATGACCGATCGCGGCAACGTCCGCGGCTTCGAATACGTGCAATGCAACGCCGAAAAACTCCCGTTTCCCGACGCCAGCTTCGACCTGGTCACCATCGCATTCGGCCTGCGCAACGTCACCGACAAGGATGCCGCCCTGCGCGAGATGTACCGCGTGCTGCGCGTCGGTGGACAGGCCCGCGTGCTGGAGTTTTCGGAAGTCACCGCCGCATGGTTCAAACCGATCTACGACTTCCACTCGTTCAAGATCCTGCCGCAGCTGGGCAAGCTGTTCGCCAAAGACAGCGACAGTTACCAGTACCTCGCCGAATCCATCCGCAAACACCCGCCGCAGGACCAGCTCAAGGGCATGATGGACGCAGCGGGATTTTCGCGGTGTTCTTACAAGAATCTGTCGGCTGGGATTGTGGCGATACATACGGGGTATCGGGTGTAGTTGAACCGCATGAAAAATTTATC
>JANOXT010000330.1:0-8878 GCA_031418555.1 Lysobacterales bacterium
CCAGCCCGATGACCAGCCAGATCAATCGATCGGCAGGTAGGCGCCGCCGCCGTAGCGAAGTGGTCCCCGTGGCATGCAGCGCCTGTTCGATCCAAGCGGCAGGAATGAGTTGGCTGAAACGGTCAAAGGCGTCGGGCGACAGCTCGCCGACCGCGTCAAGTTGCGCTTGAAGGACTGTGTTCAAAGCAAGAGGCTCATGGAAAACCATGAGCCTCTTGGACTGCTACCGCTGCGTCAATGGCTTAACTGACTGGCATTAGGCTTTATGCCGGGTTTTTTATTGCGCCCATACCGGCGGATTCTGTAGCTCTCCACGGAAAAAATCCAGCTGGCATTCCGGTTCCCTGACGTCTCTTGATTGCCGGGCTGGGCGTTTCTCGGGGTGAAAAAATTGTGGCCCCTTTCGGAGCCACAATGGTGAAACATCACACGGAGAGAGAGGTTGTGTGATCAGAACTTCTGGGTGTACTTCATGTAGATGAAGCGGCCGATGTCGAAACCGCCGTAGTAGGGAACATTGGCGCTCGGCTGCGAATACATGACCGGACCATAGTGCGCAAACACATTGTTGGCACCCAACGCGATAGTCGCATCCCACGGTGCCTGCCAACGGACCTGAAGGTCATGGAAGGTGTTCGATCCGTGCCTGCTGTTACGAGCGAGTGCACTGGTCGTACCCGTCAAGTTGCCGGTCGGCTCGAAACGGATCTCGTTGCACTCGAGGTTGGCAGTGGTCGATCCCGGAACGAAGTAAGTACAACCTTCTTTCATCGACGAATAATAACGGGAGTTGAGACTCACGCCGAAGCTGCCTTTCTGCCAGCCCAGGTTGAGATTGGAGCGAATCCGGAAGGTGCTGGTGAAACCCACGCCCGAGATCGCCAGGCGAGGATCGTTGGTGCTCACAAAATAATCTTTCGCCGTATAAGTCGTGTTCGACAACACGCGGAACTCACCCCAGTTTTCGGTCTTCAGGCGATACGAAACGTCGAAATCGAAACCCTCGACCTTGCGGAAACCGGCATTGCGGCCACCGAAGGACAGGAAGTTGATGTATCCGAGGGCGGGATCGCGCGTGAACAGCTGCGGCGAGCAACGGCTTGCGATGCCGCTGACGTAACAGTCGTTGAGGATCTGGGTCGGCGAATCGGCGACGATGGTGTCTGCGATTCGGATCTTCCACCAATCGAGCGAGAAATACAGGCCTTCGACGAAGCTCGGACTCCAAGCCGCACCGATCGTCTGCGATTTCGACACTTCAGGCTGCAGCGTGGGGTTGGAGCCGGAAGTGAATGCGACCGGCGTCTGCGAATTCGGCGAGCCGACCGGGGTCAGGCCTTGGCCCAACTGGCGGTATGTATTGGCCAAAGCGCCCAAGTTCGCGGCGCAATTCGCACGGGTCGAGGCATTGGTGGCGGAGCTGCCGAAGCTGGTGTCACACGGATCGGTGAAGTTGGAGAAGGTCTGCGAGCCGCCGCCATACAGATCGGCAATGGTCGGGGCGCGGAAGCCGTCGGCGTAGGTCGCGCGGAGCAGCAGGGAATCGATCGGCTTCCACTTCAGGCCGAGCTTGTTGTTGGTGGTCTTGCCGAAGGTGTCGTAATCGGAATACCGCGACGCCACATCGAAGGTGAGTTCCTTGGCGAGAAACACATCCGCCAGAATCGGGATCTGGAGCTCGGCGTAGAATTCGTCTACCGAATACTGGCCTCGCGTCGGGCCCGCCGAAAGATTCGTCGAATTGCCCGTCACCGACAGCGCATCGGGAACGAACTTGCCTTCTTCCTTGCGGTTTTCGTAGCCAAGCGAGAAGTTCAGATCGCCTGCCGGCAGCGACAGGATCTTTCCGGCCAGGTTTGCCGACATGACCGTGGTCGTGGTTTCGCCAACCGAATGCTCTTCCTGGAAAAGGTAATTCCGAAGTTCGGCATTATTCGTCAAACCGCCTTGGCCCGTAGTGCCGAACGGAAGGAAGGGATTAAACGGAACGCAGTCGGTAAACGGAACCGGGACGGCTGAGGTACCGCACTGCACGCGGCCCTGCGAGTTCAGGAACGAAGGGCCCACTGCCAACCGGGTGCGCGCCAAATTAAGGTTGCCAAACGCCGACTGCTCCAACTTGTTGCTGTTGCGCAGATAGCTTACGTCCCAATCGAAGATACGGCCCGCAAAATCGAACGAGCCCTCGAAGGCTCCGGAGAAGCGGTAGGTGGTGAGATCGCTGGTCGACAGGCGCGGCACTTCCCATGTCCGGCGCCACCAATTGGTGATCGCGGTGCCCGGCGTCGGCGTGAAATAGCTGGTGGCCGACATCGGCGCATTGAAGGTGGTTGCCTGCATCGGATAACCGGCAACCTGACGGTCGGTAACGCGATTGTTGTAAAGCAGGTTTGCGCGGAAGCTGATGCTGTCGGTGATGTCGTAAATACCATCGACGTAAAGACCCTTGCGCTCCTGCGGCGTGCGCAGATCGGTCTGCTCAAGGGTGTTGCTCTTGTCCTGCGTGGAACCGGGCGTACAGCCGGTCGCCTGCGTGGCGCCGACGCAGTTGCCCGTGAAGGTGTTCTGCGGGATGAAGTCGGCTGGGTTGCGCGAATTGCCGCCGGGACGCAATACCACCCGCACGCCGGAGCGTACGTAACCGCCTTGCTGGCCAACGGTTGTCCAGCCATCTGTGGGATGGATATCCGAACGGGGAAATTCACTGAACGAACGATCGCTGGCCGCGACTTTGTCTTCTTTGCCCCACTCGGCGCCGATTGTCAGCGAGCCCTTCTCCCCAGTGAAACCCATGGCGAAGTCGCCAACCGTGGTCGCGCCGTCGCCCTGGCCGTACTCACCGAAATAGACCGAGCCGACCGCACCCTCATAGTTGCTGCGGGTGATGATATTGACAACACCGCCGATCGCATCCGATCCGTAGATTGCCGAAGCGCCGTCTTTCAAAACTTCGATTCGCTCGACGGCAACCGCTGGAATCGTCGACGTATCCGCAAGGCCCGACGTCGTGACACCGAGGCGATGGCCGTTCAGGAGTACGAGTGTACGAGCCGCACCGAGATTACGCAGACTGATGAACGTACCGCCGGCTGCTTCGCCCGCCGAAAGCGGCTGCGCGCGGGTCAGCGGCGGAGCGCCCATTGCGGAGATGTTCTGCAGGATATCCGAGACCGACTGGAAGCCCTGTTTCTCGATCTCCGCGCGCGTGATCGTCAAAACCGGTGCAGCCGTCTCGGTATCTATCTGCCGGATGCGGGTGCCGGTCACTTCGATCCGGTCTAGCTCCGAAGTTTCCTTTTCAGCCGCGTCTTTCTTTTCTTGCGCGATGCTGGCGCCCGATACCGCAATAGTGCTCAGTGCAATCACTACTGCGATCGCGTCGCGAAGCTTTGTTGTCTTCAGCATTTGTCCAATCCCCTTAACGGATGTGTTTTCCCGGTGAATCCTGCCAAAAACGCCAATGAACCAAGGCGAAATTGAAGGCGAGATGGATCATACGCCGGACCACATAACAATTAAATAGTCGTTAAAACAAAAATCGGGCTTTTGGTTCGCCTTGGCTTGTGGTGCGTATCACAGAACAGGCGTTTAGGCCCATATACCAGCGATTCAAGGCTATCGCTCTTATCGAATCGACCGGGCAATCAATCCCCGAACAGACCCTGCGGATATTCCGGCTTCTGTTCGCGCGCCATCAGCCGCTTGAGGCCTTCGGCGGGCGTGATGCTGCCGTGGAGCACGTCGCGGACGTTGCTGGAGATCGGCAACTCGATGTCGTGGCGGCTGGCCTGACGCATCACTTCTTCGGCGGTCTGCAGCGATTCCACCACTTGACCGATTTCGCGCACCGCATCGGCGATGGATTGGCCGCGGCCGAGGGCCAGGCCCAGGCGACGGTTACGCGACAGATCGCCGGTGCAGGTCAACACCAGGTCGCCAAGACCGGCAAGACCCATCAGCGTCTCCGCTTTGCCGCCGATCGCGGCGTTGAGCCGCAGCATTTCGTTGAGGCCGCGGGTGATCAGGCCGGCGCGGGCGTTGAGGCCGAGGTTCATGCCGTCTGCGACGCCGGTGGCGACCGCCAGCACGTTCTTCATCGCTCCGCCCAGCTCGGCGCCCAGCATGTCGTCGCCGGTATAGGCGCGGAACGCCGGGCCGTGCAGGGCGTCGGCGACTTGCTGGGCGAATTCCGGGGTGTCGGAATGCACCGTCAGCGCAGTAGGCAGACCGGCGGCGACTTCCTTGGCGAACGAGGGGCCGGTGACGACCGCCAGCGGTACGTCTGCGGGAAGTATCTCGCCCGCAACTTCATGCAGGAACCGGCCGGAGCCGGGCTCGAAGCCCTTGGTCGCCCAGGCCACGCCGGCATGCGCCGGCCGGTGCGGGGCCAGCGCGCGCAGCGTGTCGGCAAAGGCATGCGACGGCACGACCACCAGCACCAAATCGCAGCCGGCGAGCGCGGCGGCGAGATCGGGGGTGGCGCGGAGGGTTTCGGGAAGCGGAATCCCCGGCAGATACCGGGGATTCTCATGGCGATTATCAATGGCTGTCAGGGTGGCGATATCGCGCCCCCACAGCACCGTGGGATGACCGTGCCGGGCAATCAATGCCGCCAGCGCGGTGCCCCAGGAGCCGGCGCCGAGAACGGCGACGGCGGGCCTGATGGCGTTGTCCGGGCGATCGGACGCCATGACGGACTCAAGCGTTGCCGGCGGTCTCGGCACCGGCCAGACCGGTCGCCTGCTCGGCGCGCTGACGCAGGCCTTCGGCGTACAGGCCTTCGAAATTGATCGGCTGCAGCAGGAACGGCGGGAAGCCGCCTGCGGTGATCAGGTCGCTGATGGTCTGGCGGGCGTACGGATACAGGATGTTCGGGCAATGCACGCCCAGCATCGCATCGAGGGTCTGCTCGTCGAAACCGCCCAGACCGAACAGGCCGGCTTGGCGCACTTCGACCAGATAGACGGTCTTGTCTTCCATCTTGCAGGTCAGGGTCACGCCCAGTTCGACTTCGAACAGGTTGTCGGCCACCCGCTGCACGCGCTGGTTGAGGTTCATTTCAAGCGCGGGCTGACCCTGCTCGCTGAATACCTGCGGCGCGCCGGGAGCCTCGAACGAGACATCCTTGACGTAGATCTTCTCGACCGAGAAGGTCGGGCCGTTGGCTTCGGCGGCGGCGCCGTTGGCGACGGGTTCGGACATGGCAGAGCTCCTGAAAGGAAAGCGGAAAAGAGGGCGATTATCGCATGGCCGCCGGGCTGGACATGATCGTATCGGCGATCATGCTTCCCGTTGCCAGAGTCGTGGGGGCCGGGGCCGGCATTTGCAACGCCTGGACTCCAACCGGCATTACCGGGCCGTCGAACGCTAGCCTTTGCCCTTGACCAGCGGCAGTTCGGCATGCTGCCACGCGGCGATTCCGCCTTCGAGGATATGGATGCGCTCGAAGCCGGCCTTCTTCAGACGCTTGGCGGCGGCCTCGACGGTCACGCCGGTCTGGCAGACCAGCACGATTGGCAGGGCCTTGGCCGGGGCCAGCTGTTTGCTCTCGGGGTCGAACTGCGCCATCTGCACGTTCTTGGCGCCGGCGATATGGCCCTTCAGATAATCGCCGGTCGCGCGCAGATCGATCACCAGCGCGTTTTCCTGGTTGATGAGGTGGGTCACTTCGGCCGGCCGCAGCGCTTTGTATCCGCGGAAAAACCGCGACAGCTCATTGGCGATGATGGCGATGGTCAACACGCCAAGCGCGGTGACATAAATCAGGTTACGGCCAGCGAAGGCCAGCAATGTTTCGTAGTTCACGGGGATGCGGATCCGGGAGCGGCGCGTGATGGACGCGATGGGGCCGGGATTGTCGCCTGCATGGGCGCCGCTGGCAAAACCGGGATGCCCGGCAGGTTCATTTCCCCTGCCAGAAATCCGGCAGCCCGGCGACCCACCAGGTCTTGGCCTCGGCATCGTAGCGCCAGACCTCGGTGAAGCGGACGCGGCGCTGGCTGAGCGTATTGCGATTGACCACTTCAATCTGGATCTCGTGCAGCACGGTGCCGTCGGGGCCGGACATGCTGGCGAGTTCGCGGTAGCTGGTGACCTGGATCTGCTCGTAGCGCGAGAAATTGACTGCGGTCATCGGTTTTTCTTCGCGCACTTTGGGATCGACCATGGTCCAGGCGCCCTCGAAGTCGCCCCAGCGGATCGCCGCCGAAAACGCGTATTGGTTCCGGTCCAGATCGCCGCGCTTCCTGGCCGCAAGCGCAGTGCCGGCCATTGAAACCAGCAGGACCGCGATCAGCAGTCTGGCCATGAAACGCACGGGCAAGGAGGTGGTCGGCATCTGCAATCCAAAGCTCTAGTGCGAAACAGCGGCCATGCTACCCCCTCCGCTTGGCCGCGTAACGCGACAGGCTCTCGGTGGCCACCCCGCCTTCAGGCAGGCCCACCACGGCGCGCACAGAAAGCCGGGCGCGGCCACGGTTGCGCAGCGTGGCGAGAAACATGTCCCACGACTCGCCCTGGGCCAGCTCCGCGGTCGCTTCGAGGTCGGCGTAGAGCGGCGCCCGGTAGCGGATCTCGCTGTCGGCGACGAATACATCGGCATCCACGCCGGCCTCGGCCAGCCGCAATACGATCAAGCCCCAGCCGGCCAGGGTCATCATCGAAGAAAGACTGCCGCCGAAGGCGCAGCCCTTGTCGTTGACGTTGGGCGCCAGCGGCGCGTGAAGGCGAAGATGCACGTCGCTGGCCTCGACGATGCGCAGGCCCAGCGCCGACGCCGGCGGCATTGCCAGCAGTTCGGCTTCCAGCCTGCGCTGGGCCGAAAGGCGCATTGTCCCATCGACGGCGGCAGGGACGGACGGCGATATTTCAATCATCTCAATCATCAATACGTGCTCGGCGGTGGATGGGGCAGGACGATGGGGAACCGGCGGCTTGCGGGCGCCGGTACGAATAGCCAAGCTGGAAACATGTCCGGAACACATCCAACGTCGCGCCCCAGGCCTCGCGAAAACCGCACAGCAGCGCTGGTGCTTTCGCTGCGGCCGGCGAACGGCCACGCCGCGATGCGGCGCGCCGCAGCCGCGCACGGGCTGCGCGTGCTTGCGCTGTCGCCATGGCGGATCGCGGTGCGCGACGACATCGCCACCCGCGACGCACTGCGGGTCGCGCTGGCGGCGGATATCGTGATCGTCACCAGTCCGGCAGCGGCACGCGCCGCAGCCGCGCTGGCGCCGCTGCAGACACGGCACGGGCAGGTGTTTTACGCGATCGGCACCACCACCGCTACTACACTGCGGCGTATGGATGTTGTCGACGTGTTGTCGCCTGCGCGCATGGACAGCGAAGGTCTGCTGGCATTGCCGACACTGCGCGATATCCGCGCCAGCGATATCGGTCTGCTCACTGCGCCCGGTGGCCGCGACCTGATCGCGCCTACGCTGCGCGAACGCGGCGCGCGGGTGCATCGCGCCGATGTCTATGTGCGCGAACTCATGCCGCTGTCGCAAGCGTCGCTGGCGAGGCTGCGCGCGTTCGACGGACCGCTGCTGTTGCCGGTGAGCAGCGGCGAGGCGCTGCAGCATGTCTTCGGCCAAGCACCGGCCGTTATCGCCGCACGGCTGCGCGGCGCACGCGTGATCGCCGCCAGCGCGCGTCTGGCGGCGCTGGCGCACGCACTGGGCTGCAGCGACGTGCAAATTGCGGCAGGACCGCGGCCCGCGCAATTGCTCGCTGCCGCGATGGCGCGATCCGGCTAACATGCCGCCAGCGCTGCAGCCAATGCAGCCGGCCAGCCCCCATGACCGAAAGCGCCACGCCTCCTGCCGTCACTGCACCCAGCACGCCTGCCATAACGCACACCCCGCGTCGCGGCGGTGGCGCGTGGCTGCTGCTGTTGCTTGCGCTTGTCGCCGTGGGCGGCGGATTCTGGTACAGCGATCAGCAGCGTGCGAAACGCGAGCGCGCGTCCGACATCGAATCCGCGCAGCGGCTGGAAGCCCTGGAGTCGCGCCTCGACCGCCTGCGCGGCGACGTGCGCGGCCACAGCCAGCGGCTGCAGCAGGCCGATGCCACCAACCGCGTGCTGCGCGACGAACTATTGGGAATGAATCAGCGCGCTGCGTTGATCGAAGGCAACCTCGCCAAACTTGCCGATGCCAACCGCCAGGGCGCGCAGGCACTGCGTCTGGACGAAGCCGAACTGCTGCTCACCCTCGGCCAGCAGCGCCTGCAGCTGGCTGCGGATCTGGATGGGGCGCGCCGCGCCTACGCACTCGCCGCCGGTGTGCTGGACGGCGTCGACAGCCCCGGGTTTTTGAATCTTCGCCAAACTCTGACGCAGGAGCGCGCAGCGCTGGACGCGCTCAACGCCGATCCGCGCCGCACCGCGCTGCAGCGGCTCGATGCGCTGGCCGCGACACTGCCCGACCCCGCCGTGCTGCCGCGCGCGCCGGCGCCGTCGGCGAACGCGCCTTGGTGGGACCGGGTGCTGGCGCGACTGGTCAGCGTGCGTCGCACCGATGCGCCGACCGCACTGGCCAGCGACGACCGCAGCGCCGGCGATATCGCGCTGCAGCTGGAACTCAGCCTCGCACGCACCGCGATCGAACGTCGCGACGCTACCGCACTGCGCGCCGCGCTGGAACGCGTCGACGCCTGGCTGCTGCGGCTGTGGCCCGCCTCATCGCAGCGTCGCGCGCTGCAGAGCGAACTGAAAACGCTGCGCGATGCGCGGCTGGTGCTGGACATTCCCACCCTCGGCAGCACGCTCGAACAGATGCGCGCGCAGCGGGGGCCGTGATGCGATACCTATCGATCAAAACGCCAGTGCGCGCTTCGATCACGACAGGGCGCATGACCGCGTGAATCTCTTCCGCCA
>JANOXT010000331.1:0-9713 GCA_031418555.1 Lysobacterales bacterium
GCTTTTCGTCGATCAGCAGCTCGGCGTTGCGGTCGTAGCCCATCGTGATCGGCACGTGCACCCACGGCCGCCCGGGAATCAGATCGGCACAGAACACCACGCCGCCATGCGCTTCGCCATGCACATGTTCGGGGCCCACCTGCTTTGAACCCACGATCTCCGCCAGCATCAGCCCCGGCGTATGCCCATCGCTGTAGTGGAACCGCACCGTCTCGCCGAGCGCGTGCGAATAGGTGCTGTCGACGATCTCCAGCCGGCCGCTGGCTTCCAAGAGTGCGGGCAATTCCGCAATGAAACTGGCGCGGTCGCGCGGATGCGGATCGCGCGCGCGGTCCCAGCACGCTGCGCTGACCAGAAAGGTTGCATTGGGGAACAACAGCTCCGGCGCATGGCCTTCGCGCCACGGCGCCAGCAGGCCGCCGGCATGATCGAAATGCAGATGCGACAACACCGCAACATCGACATCGTCGTGCGCGAAACCGGCGACGCCGAGCGAATCGAGCAGCACGTGACGGTCTTCTACCACGCCGTAGCGCTCGCGCATCTTCGGGTCGAAGAACGCGCCGATACCGGTTTCGAACAGCACCGTCTTGCCGTTGAGCGGGCTGGCCAGCAGCGCACGACAGGCCAGCGGCACGCGATTCTGTTCGTCGGGCGGCAGCCAGCGCGACCACACCGCGCGCGGTGCGTTGCCGAACATCGCACCGCCGTCGAGTTTCTGTGAATTGCCGAGAATGGACCAGAGTTTCATGAGACTTCTCCTTGCGGTATCGGCGCGAAGATCTTCTGTACATATACGCCGCGCTGCACGAGGTAGAGATGTTCGATGCAGGCTTCTTCCTTCACGAAAACTTCGGCAGTGCCGATCTCCCGGAACCCCGCCGCAGCCAGCATGCGCCTGGATGGCGTATTGCGCGCATCGGCGCTGGCGCGTACGCAGGTCACCGCCGGATCGGCGAACAGCAGCGCCAGCCCTGCGCGCATCGCGCTGCGGCCAATGCCCCGGCCCTGCGCTGCCGGCGCGATGGTCACGCCGAGCTCGGCCTCGGTGCGGTCCTGGGACAGCCACACGCCAAGATCGCCCAGCAGCGAATCCGTGGATTCATCCGCAACTGCGATCTGGACCCAGTGGTCGGTAGAATCTAGGCTGGCGTTATCGCCGTGCTCGCGCAGGAACGCACGCGCCTTCGACTCGTCCATCGGCCACCAGCCCTGATAGCGCGCAACCAACGGGTCGCTGCGATACCCAAGAAATAGGCAGAGATCGTCTTCGCGCAGCGCGCGCAGACGGATGCCGTCCATACAGAAAGGCAGCTGCGTGAGCACGCTCATGGATCGGTTGTCAGACATTCCTTCAGCACGACGTGCCGCGATCAGCGGGCATCGGCGGCACCTGCAGACGCCTGCGAGACGCCGCCGCCGGGCTGCACATCGGCGGAAAAATAAAACGTGAACGCACCCAGATCCGGATCGGTGGCCGTGACCTGAATCGCTTCGGGTTTGCCATCGGTGCCCAACCGGCCCTCCCCCTGCGCATCCGGCACGGACGTTGCCGCCCGCAGCGCGCTGTGACGCCAACCTTTCACGGTGATCTTTGCCGGCGTGCCAGCGACGATCCGCAGGGTCGTGGACGCATCTTTGGGCATGGCGATGTTGCGGCCGCCTTCATCGGTCAGACGATCCTGATCGAAGGTAAAACGCGGTTCATCGTCCACTTCGACCGCGAAGCGCCAGTCGGTGGTGCCCGCGGTGCCGTCGCTGTGCACCGCGATGCGTTCGACCTGCAGCACGACGGGGCGTTCGCTGGGCGCAGCAACGACCGGCGCAACCACCGGCACGGCGATTTGCGGCGGATCGTCGACGCCCGGCGCAACTGCGGCGATCCGCGCTTTTGCAGGCAGCGGCGACTGGTCGTTGCGCAGGCTGACGTAAGTGGTGGTCAGTGCGGCGATGAGCGCCGCAGTGCCGGTCAGAATCGCCGGCATGGTCGCGACGATATGTTTTTTAGCTTCTTTCTCGGTCATGGCTCCCCCGTTTTCGCCTGTGGCAGGACAATCGCACGACCCATCGGATTGCGCGGATCGCTGCCGCCGTACAGCGCATTGGCGCGCTTGTCCCATTCGACCGTCTGCAGATTGCCCCACGTGTCGCTGGAGCGGCGTCCATCGGCGCTGTCCTTGGGCGTGATCACGGTGTGGCCCATCGCGCGCAGTGCAGCGATCACATCGTCCGGCAGCGCATCGCGCTCGGTGCCGATGCCGTCGGGCATCCACTGGTGGTGATAGCGCGGCAGTGCGGCGACGGCCTGCGCATCCAGACCATCGGCGTAACCCAGCGCCCCCAGCAGCACCATGGTGATGATGCGGCTGCCGCCGGGCGTGCCGAGTACGGCGACGCGGTCGGGCGACGACATGAACGTGGGCGTCATCGAACTGAGCATGCGTTTGCCGGGCTTCGGCGCGTTGGCGTCATAGCCCATCACGCCGAACGCATTGGGCGTGCCTGGTTTGAGCGCGAAATCGTCCATCTCGTTGTTGAGCAGCACGCCGGTGCCGGGTGGAATCAATCCGGAACCGAACAGCAGGTTCACCGTCTGGGTCGCCGCGACCAGATTGCCCTCGGCGTCGATGATCGAAAAATGCGAGGTTTCGTCATCTTCCAGCGGCGTCTGGTCGCCCGACAACAGATGGCTGGGCGTGGCCTTTTTTGGATTGATGGTCGAGCGCTGCCCTGCAGCGTAATCGGCGCTGGTCAGCGTGCGCACCGGCACTTTCACGAAATCGGGATCGCCCAGATAGAACGTGCGGTCGCGAAACGCGCGGCGCATTGCTTCCACGGTGAGATGCACGCGCTCGGCCTGCGGCAGCTTGGCCAGATCCCACGGCTCCAGCATCTGCATCATCTGCGCCAGCGCTACGCCGCCGGACGACGGCGGCGGCGCGGTGACCACCTGCCAGCCGTCGTATTCGAAGTGCAGCGGCTCGCGTTCGCGGATCCGGTAGCCCGCCAGTTCGTCTGCGGTCCACTGCCCGCTTTCGGCTTTCACGCCGGCAAGCAGCTTCTTGGCGATGCTTCCACGATAGAAACCGTCGAAACTTTTTTCAGCCAGCAGTTCCAGCGTACGCGCCAGATCGGGCTGCAGCAGCACTTCACCCGCTTCCACCGTGTCGCCGTCGGCAAGGAACACCGCCCGCGTGCCCTTGTAACGCTCCATCACCTCGCGGCGGTTGGCGTAGCCTTTGACCAGGCGCTCGTAGACCGGAAACCCTTCCCGGGCGATGCGGATCGCGGGCGCCAGCGTTGTCTTCAGCGGCAGCCGCCCGTAGTGCGTGGACAGATGCACCAGCCCGGCGGGCAAGCCGGGAATGCCCGCCGACCACGGCCCGTTTTCGGCGCGATCGCGGTTGAGCTCGCCCTTGGCATCCAGATATGCCGCAGGCGTCGCGGCGGCGGGCGCGGTTTCGCGCGCATCCACGAAAATATCCTTGCCGGTCTTCGCGTCATGCAGCAGAAAAAAACCGCCGCCGCCCAGACCGGAAGAAATCGGCTCGACCACCGACAGCACCGCCGATACCGCAACCGCTGCGTCGAAGGCATTGCCGCCCTGCCGCAGCATCTCGATACCGGCCTCGCTCGCTAGCGCGTGCGCGCTGGCGACGGCCGCGCCGGGGGGATGCGCGGCAGTGGTGGTGTCGGCCGACCGCGCGGGCGCTGCGCACAGCAGCGCGCAGACCAGGCCAGTCGTGAAGGATGTTGCGATCTTCATGCGTTTTGTTCCTGCAGCCGTGCGAGTTTCGCCAGCAGCGCGTCGTTCGACTCCGGGTACGCGGGGTCGGGGTCGATGCACTCCACCGGGCAGACCACCACGCACTGCGGTTCATCGTAATGGCCGACGCATTCGGTACAGCGCGCCGGATCGATCACATAAATGGTCTCGCCCTGCGAAATCGCCTGATTGGGACAAGCTGGTTCACAGACATCGCAGTTGATGCACAGCGCATTGATCCTGAGCGACATAGGTCTGCTCAGACGATCGCTGCGGCATGCACGCCGCAGCGACGCATCGTGCCGCAGCAGCGAAGCGCACCGGGAAGCGAGTTGGCCAGCGATTTGAAACGAATCACTTTGAAATGAATCACTTTGAAATGAATCACTTGGTCTCGACGAACACGTAATTCACCGCGGACGGCGCAACTGCGGCCTTCACCCGCTCGCTGTCCTCGGATTTGCCGATGAACAGCAGCTTCACGCCTTTCAACTTGCCCGGCTTCACGCCTTCGAACGCCGCCACCACCATGTCCGCAGCCTTGGCCGAAGAGAGCGAGGCTGAAGAATAGGCCAACAGATTGCCGCCCAGAATGCCGCGCGAAATATCGGATTTGGCCTTGTCCAGCAGACGGTCGTAGCTGCCCTGGAAATCCGCGGAGCTTTCGACGGGCAGCAGATACAGGAACGGCTGGTTGGTCACGCCGTCCATGTTGCGGCCGACGACATCGACCACATAGGCCTTCCAGGCTGCGGAATCTTCATTGGTGGGTGCAGCCAAAGGAGCCTTGTCGGCGGCCTTCGGTGCATCCGCTTCTTTCTTGCAGGCCGCGAACGGCAGGGTGAGCGCGGCGACCAACAGCAGACGGACGATGATGTTCATGAGCAAGAATTCCTGATGTGAACAAGAAACGAAAGGATGGGGAAGAAAACGAAAGCGGATCAGGCGGGGTTGCGTCGCCATTCGGCCTGCAGCGCCGTATTGACCGCCGATGGTACGAAACCGGAGACATCGCCACCGAGGCGGGACACTTCGCGGACCAGCGAAGAGGAAATGAAGCCGTATTCCTCGGCCGGGGTCAGAAACAGCGTTTCCACATCCGGAATCAGATGCCGGTTCATGCTGGCCAGCTGGAACTCGTATTCGAAGTCGGACACCGCGCGCAGACCGCGCAACAGCACGCCGGCCCCGACGCCACTGACGAAATGCGCCAGCAGCGAATCGAAACCGCGGACTTCGACATTCGGAAAGCGGGACAGCGAATCCCGCGCCAGCGCCACGCGCACCGCCAGCGGCAGCGCCGGACGTTTGCCGGGGCTCTCGGCGACACCGACGATCAACCGCTCGAACAGGGGCGCCGCGCGTTGGACGAGATCGAGATGGCCATTGGTGATGGGATCGAAAGTACCGGGATAGACCGCGATTCTGGCAGCAGGAACACTGGCAACAGGGACACTGGCAACAGGAGCACCGGCATCGGGAACGCTGGCAGTGGAACTGGCAGTGGAAACAGGGGAGGCGGCCGTGGTCATGGCGTCGTGGGATCACCGCTGGCGAAGACAGGTTCCAGTGTAACAGCGGCTCAAGCCAGGCCGCGCCGGTACAGGGCATACCGTACTTCGCGCGTCTTCCCTTCGCGGTGCGGTCGCCAGCCGGGGGCCGGCGCGATGGCGCGGGACACCGGCGACTCGACATACAGCCAGGCGTTTTCGCACAGCCTGCCGTCCACGGCCGCCAGCGCTGGGCCCCACAGGTCGCCAGCGAACGGCGGATCGACGAAGGCCAGATCAAAGCCGCTGGATGCAGTCTGCAGCCAACTGAGCGCATCGGCACGCACCACCTGCACGCGACCGCCGCCCGGCAGCTTCGCCGCAAGCTGGCGCAGACTCTCGGCAAGCTGCGGGTCGCGCTCCACCAGCACCGCCTCGCGGGCGCCGCGCGACACCGCCTCAAGCCCCAGCGCGCCGGTGCCGGCGAACAGATCGAGTACGCGGGCGCCGGGCAGCATCGGCTGCAGCCAGTTGAACAGGGTTTCACGGACGCGGTCGGCGCTGGGCCGCAGGCCATCGCGATCCAACACGGGCAGCCGGGTGCCGCGCCACTCGCCGCCGATGATGCGGACCGCACCCGTTGGCCGGCCCGATGCTGGTTTCACCGCGCTGCGGTTCATCGGGAGTGCCGGAAGTCGGGTGATAACATGCGGCCCATTGTCCGCGATTCGCATCGCCTTTTCTTCGACCATCGATGATCCCCTTTTTCCGCCGAAAGAAACCGCCTGCCGCCACCGCTGACACGACGCCCGTCGTCGACGCACCGCAGCCCGATACTGTCGTCCAAACAGCCACTTCGCCGACGGACATCGCGCAGGCTCCCGCAGAAGCGCTGGTGGAACCGATCGCGCCTGCTGCCTTGGAAATCACCGCCCCAGCGCAGGACGAAACCGCCGCAGCAGCGCCGGGCAAATCCGGCTGGCGCGACCGTCTGCGCAACAGCAGCTTCGCGCGCAGTTTCGGCGGGCTGTTCTCCCGCAACCCGAAACTCGACGACGATCTGCTGGACGAAATCGAAACCGCGCTGCTTACCGCCGATGTCGGCATCAGCGCCACCACGCCGCTGATCGAATCGCTGCGCAAGCGGATGAAGGCGCGCGAATTCGCCGATGCGCAGGCGCTGCTGCGGGCACTGCGCGCGGACTTGATTGCGATGCTGACACCAGTCGCGAAGCCGCTGGTGATCGACCGTAGCGCAAAACCCTTCGTGATTTTGACCGTTGGCGTCAACGGCGTGGGCAAGACCACCACCATCGGCAAGCTGGCGCATCGTTTCAAAGCCGAAGGCCGCACGCTGATGCTGGCCGCCGGCGACACCTTCCGCGCTGCCGCCGTCGCGCAGCTGCAGGCGTGGGGCGAACGCAACGGCGTTGTCGTCGTGGCGCAGGGTCAGAACGCAGATGCGGCATCGGTCGCGTTCGACGCGCTGCAGGCTGCGAAGGCGCGCGGCACTGAAGTATTGATCGCCGATACCGCCGGCCGCCTGCACACGCAGCAGGGCCTGATGGCCGAACTGGGCAAGATCAAGCGCGTACTCGGCAAGATCGACGACACCGCGCCGCACGAAGTGCTGATGGTGATCGACGGCACCACCGGCCAGAACGCGCTGTCTCAGCTGCGTCAATTCCATGCGTCCGCCGGCGTCACCGGCCTGGTGGTCACCAAGCTCGACGGCACCGCGAAAGGCGGCGTGGTGTTCGCACTGGCGCGCGAGTTCGGCATTCCGATCCGCTTCGCAGGCATCGGCGAACGCTCGGAAGACCTGCGCGTGTTCGATGCCGAAGCCTTCGTCGACGCCCTGCTGCCGGAAGCGCTCGGCGCATAAGTGCCGAAGAAAAACGTACCTCCGCAGAACACCCGCGATGCCGACGCCGAGCCGCGCCGCGGACGGCGCTGGCTGCGACGATTGATCATACTGGGCGTGTTGCTGCTGATGCTGTCGCTGCTGGCGACCTGGCTGCTGCAGCCGAAACAGCTGGTGCCGCTGATCTTAAATCGCACCGGCAAAACGCTCGGGCTGGAGATCACCGCCGACACCAACGCCGAAGCGCGGCTGCGCGGCGAACCACAGCTGGTAGTGCGCAATCTGGTTGCGCGAGAGCCGGGCGCGAGGACCGCGATCCTCCGCGCAAAGCGCCTGCTGCTGGCATTGCCGTGGTCGACGCTGCGCAACCGTGGCCAGGATACGGTGATCGAACGTATCGAACTGGATGCGCCGGTGCTGGATGTGCCTGCACTGCAGGCGTGGCTGGCGAAGCGCCCGCCGGGCGAGGAAACCAAAATTCCCGCATTGACCGACGGCCTGCGCGTCGTCAATGGCCGCATCGACAACGACGGCTGGCGGATCGACAACATCGCGGTGCGGCTGCCGTCGCTGCATCCCGATCAACCCGTCGATGCGCAGATCAAAGGCCGCTATGTCGACGCATCGACCGCGATCCCGTTCGATCTCGCGATCGCATTGACCAGACCGGCCAACGATGCGGGCATTGCAGCGATCGGTACGCTTACCATCGAACGCGGCGACTGGCGACTACCGGCTACGGTGAAACTTTCCGGTCCGCTGCATCTGGGCGAAGACGATTTCACGGTAAACCCCGCAGCATTCGGCATGTCGGCCCGCTACGAATCCGGCGAAACGTCGCTGCCGTTCTCGCTAGGCCTGCATGGGCCTCTGCATTTCGACGACGCCACATGGGTGCTGGCGCCGGTGGGCGTGGCGCTGCGCGGCGAAGCGCCGATGCCCAATTTCGACGCCCACGGCGCACTCGCACTGGGCCGTCGTTTGGTGATCGAACTCGATGGCGCTTTGCCGCAGTGGCCATCGTCGTGGCCCGCGCTGCCGGTACCGGTGTCGAACTCGGCCTCGCCGCTTCCGTTCGCACTGCGCTACGCCGGCAAGCCGGATCTGTCGGACATTGCAGGTTTGCGCCTGCGTCGAGACGCCACCGATTTCGACAGCCGCTTCCGCCTGTACGACATGCTCGGCTGGATCGATCAGGCCGGCGGTTCGCCGCTGCCGCCGCTCGACGGCCACCTGCGCTCGCCGCAGCTGGAAATCTCGGGCGCGACGCTGGAAGGCGTCGAAATCGTGCTCGATGACGAAGATATGATTTCTCAAAGCAGCAAGCCGTGAACGACCGCCGCTATGGTTCGATGATCGTTGTGGGAGCGGCGGCTTCCAACAGCCGCAGGCTGGTCAAGCCGCGAAAGATCGCAGCGCTGGCGGCCGATCGCGGCTCCCGCTGCTCCCACACCCAGAATCGCTCGCATCCGCCGATGCTGGCCGCAGAAAAAAACGATGAGCCTGACCAGTCAGTACGCCAAGCATTTATTGTCGTGGTTCGACATCTCCGGTCGCCACGATCTGCCGTGGCAGCATCCGCGCACACCGTATCGGGTGTGGCTGTCGGAAATCATGCTGCAGCAGACACAGGTACGGGTAGTCATTCCCTATTTCGAACGCTTCATCGCTGCCCTGCCCGATCTGCGCGCGCTGGCCGCAGCGCCGCAGGACGACGTGATGGCGCTGTGGTCGGGGCTCGGCTACTACGCCCGCGCCCGCAATCTGCACGCCGCCGCCAAACGCTGCGTCGAGCTGCACGACGGCCAACTGCCGCGCGATATTGAAGCGTTGATCGCACTGCCCGGCATCGGCCGCAGCACGGCCGCTGCGATCCTGTCGCAGGCGTGGGGCGATCCGCACGCGATCCTCGACGGCAACGTCAAGCGCGTATTAGCGCGCGTGTTCGGCATCGAAGGCTGGCCGGGCGCGCCTGCGAATGAAAAAACACTGTGGGCGATCGCCGAATCGCTGCTGCCCGCCGAACGTCTGGCCGACTACACCCAGGCACAGATGGATTTCGGCGCGACCCTGTGCACCCGGCACGATCCCGCCTGCGTGCTCTGCCCGCTGCAGCATGATTGTGCCGCGCTTCGGAAAGGCCGCGTCGCTGAGCTACCGACGCCAAAGCCCGGCAAACCGCTTCCCCAGCGCAGCGCAGTGATGCTGTTGATCCGCGACAGCGAAGGCCGCGTGCTGCTGCAGCGCCGGCCGCCGACCGGCATCTGGGCGTCGCTGTGGTCGCTGCCCGAGGCCGCCGATCATGACCGCGCGCGCACATGGTTCCAGCATCACGTCGATGCCGACTACGACGACGGCTCGGCCCTAGACGCCATCCATCACGCCTTCACCCACTATCGCCTGCTGATGCACCCGCTGGCATGGCGCGATATCGCGTTGCGCGACCGCATCCACGACAATGACGCGCTGCGTTGGGTCGCACGCGAATTCTTCGCCGCTTTGGGCATCCCCGCCCCGATCCGCAGCCTGCTGCAGACCACGACACCTTAGATCCGGAGCTAGACCATGCCACGCACTGTCTTCTGCGATTACG
>JANOXT010000332.1:0-26556 GCA_031418555.1 Lysobacterales bacterium
GCCTGCGGCGGCCAAGGCGATTCCGGCGGTTCTTGGATCACCCCCGCAGGTCAGGCCCAAGGCGTGTACTCCGGCGGTTCGTTCCCGGCCAGCGGCGAGAATTGTTCGATCGGTTCTCCGGTCAACTATTTCCAACCGCTCAATCCGATTCTCAGCAACTACGGATTGACGCTCGTTCGCCAGTAATCGTCCAGATGCGCGACGTACGCCCGGATGACGTGATCCGGGCGTACGTTCGTTCAAACAAGCCCCGCTTATTCGAAGTCGTAATTCATTTCGGGCCCGGCCGTGGCCAGGAAGTGGCCTTCCACATAATCCACGCCTGCCGAGAACAGGATCGACATGCTCGCCGCATCCTGCACGAATTCGGCGATGGTGAGGATGTCGAGGTCGCGCGCTTTGCGTGCGATATCGCGTACGCGCTGCTGGCTTTCGGGATTCTTCGGAATGTCTTCGATGAAGCTGCGGTCGATCTTGAGCAGCTGCGGCTGGATGTGGGTGAGCAGCTGGAACGAATCGAGACCGGCACCGAACTGCTCCAGCCCGAGGCGGCAGCCGAATGCGTTTACCGCGGCGGCGAACTGCTGCACGGCGTGCAGATGCGTGAACACCTTCGCTTCCTGCAGCTGCAGGGCGAGATATTCGCCGGAGGCGCCGCGCATCGCCAGCTGTTCGCCGATGAAGATGGGCAGCGCATCGTTCTGCAGCGAAGCCTGCGATACCTTGACCAGCAGCGTGACCGGCTTGCCGCTGTGTTCGCGCTGGCCGATCAGTTCGATCGCGCGCTCGACCACATAACGGTCGATCGATTCCAGCATGCCGTGATCTTCGGCGATCTGCAGGAAATTGCTGGGGGAGATCAGGTCGCCATCGCCGCCGTCCAGCCGCAGGAAAGTGTCGTAGACCGGCTGATTGTCGCCCTGCAGATTGATGACTGGCTGGAAATGCAGCACGAAGCGTTTCTGATCCAGCGCTTCCTGCAGCCGCTCCACCCAGGCCTGAATACGCTCGGCCTCGGCGCGGTCGACCGCATTGGGGTCGAACAGTTCGAGACGGTTGCCGCCGATGCCCGACGCAGACTGCACGCCCTGGCTTGCTTTCGCCAGCGACTGGCTGACGCTGGCGTTTTTCTCGCTGATCTGCACGCCGCCGATGCTGGCGGTGATCACGCCGGAGCGCTGGCCGATGGCGAAGACTTCCGCGGCGAAGGTATTGCAGATGCGCGTCGCGAGCGTGGCGGTGGCGGCATGATCGCTGTTGCGCAGCAGCACCGCGAAGCTGTTTTCGGAGAAACGCGCGGCGATGGCGTGCGGGTCGAGTTCGCTGCGCAGACGCTCCGCGATGGCGGCCATGATCGTATCGGCGGAGTCCAGACCGATTTCATGCAGCAGCCGTTGATAGTGATCCGGTTCGATCAGCAGCAGACCGTGCTGGGTGCCGTTCTGGGCCGCATCGGCCACGGCATCTTCCAGCGCATGCAGGAAAGTAGGACGGTTGAGCAGGCCGGTGACCTGGTCGCGCTGGCGCAGCTCCTCGACCTTGCGGGCCAGCTCCGGATCGGCCGCCTGTTCTTGACGGCGGAAGATCACCTGCTGGCAGGCTTCGCCTTCGTACTGGGCAAGGGTGAACTCCATCACCGCGGGGAAAGCATTGCCGTCGATATCGCGCGCTTCCAGCTCGTAGCGCGGCGGGGGCAACTCGCCCTTGCTCATACTTTTGAGCAGCTGCTTGAAATTTTCGACGTACTTGGCGCCGACCAGATCCAGCAGCGACATGCCCTCGATGTCTTCGAAGGAGTCGTAGCCGAACATGTCCAGATAGGCGTCATTGGCGCGGATATGCATGCCTTCGTGGACGTAGGCGATGGGCTCCCGCGACGACTCGATCAGCGCATCGCAGCGGCGTTCCGTCTCGCGCACCTGGGCTTCGAGCCTGCGCTGCGCGCGCCGGGCTTCAAGGTCGGCCCATTCGCGGCGGACCGTCGCCAGCAGCTGTTGGGGCTTGTGGCGCAGCGCCAGCGAACGCACGCCGCCGCCGAGCAGTTCGGAAAAAGCTTCGGTGTCCACGTCCTCGACCACCGCGACCAGCGGGATGTCTTTGCCGCTGGTGGCGACGTGCTGCTGGACGTCGGCCAGCGGAATCGAGCGGCATGCATCGGCGGCAAGCACCAGATCGACCTGCTGGGCCATCAGCATGGCGGTGAGTTCATCCGTCGTGGTCGGGCGCAGCGGGCGCACTGCGATGCCGGCGTTGCGCAGCCCGGTCACGATGCCCTCGGCCTCCTCGACACTGTCATCGACCAACATCAGACGCAGTGCGGGGTCCTGGCTTCTCGACATGCGTGGGCTCTCCGAAGGGTGGGGCTATGGTACGTGGTGACGGTGAGGGTTGCCGGCCCCACTTTGCGACAACCGGCCCGTTCCGGACAACCGCGCGGTCAGCGGTCGTTTGCCCGGGTCGCCGGCGACCTCTCGCACCAGCTTCGGCACAAGATAGCCCGACAGTCGCCCCATCAGCGCGGCATGCAGCGCCAGCGCAGTGTCATCGTCGACCTCGAAATGCGCCGCACCCGCGACCCGATCCAGTTGATGCAGGTAGTAGGGCAGTGCGCCGGCAGCGAAGCCGCGCTCCGACAGCGCAGCGAGCGCATCGACGCTGTCGTTGATCCCGCGCAGCAGCACCGCCTGGTTCAGCAGCGTGCTGCCGGCCTCGCGCAGCCGCAGCAGCGCCGTATCGACGGCGCTGTCGAATTCGCGGGCGTGGTTGGCGTGGATGACGACGACGGTTGGCCACGGCAGCGCGCGCATCCAGTCGGTGAATTCGCGGTCGATGCGCTCCGGCAGCACCACCGGCAGGCGTGTGTGGATGCGCAGCCGGCGCAGATGCGGGATGGTCGCCAGCTGCGCGCTCAGTTCGGCCAGTTTTGAAGTGGCCAGCGACAGCGGATCGCCGCCGGACAGAATCACTTCTTCGATGCTGTTATCGGCGCGGATCGCGTCCACGGCCTCGCGCCACAGGCCGGCGGCGGCGGTTTCTTCGGCATAGGGAAAGTGGCGGCGGAAGCAGTAGCGGCAGTGCACCGCGCAGCTGCCGGTGGCGATCAGCAGCGCCCGCCCGGCGTATTTGTGGATGATACCGGTGCCGGACTTGGCGGCGGCGTCGCCGACCGCGTCCAGACCGAAGCCGGGCATCGGCCGAAGCTCCTGGTCCAGCGGCAACACCTGGCGCAGCAGCGGGTCGTGCGGGTCGCCATGGCGCATCCGCGCCACAAATCCGCGCGGCACCCGCAGCGGAAACTGTCCGGCGGCTTCCGCCGACAGCCCGGGAACGCAGCCTTCCAGCCCGAGTAGAGCGAGCAGCTCGCGGGGGTCGCGGATCGCGTCGCGCCACAGGCGCTTCCAGTCGGGTGCAGGGTGCGGGGCGGGTAAGGCTGCAGGTATCATTGGCGGTTCTGTGGCCGGGTCGGTCCGGGCGCGCCAGCGTTCCGGCGCCCAGTCCCCCATTCTAGCCGCCCCGACAGGCGGCCCCGGATCGCACTCATCAGGAGCATCGCATGGCCACCCTGGGCATGAACGACGTCAAGAACGGCCAGAAGATTCTGGTCAACAACGATCCTTGCGTCATCACCGAAACCGAATACGTCAAGCCGGGCAAGGGCCAGGCCTTCACCCGCATCAAGTTCCGCAACATCAAGTCCGGCCGCGTGGTCGAAATGACCATGAAGGCGACCGACGCGCTGGAAGTGGCCGACGTGGTCGATACCGACATGCAGTTCCTCTACAACGACGGCGACTACTGGCACTTCATGAACCCGGAAAGCTTCGAGCAGGTGCAGGCCGACAAGGCCGGCATGGGCGGCGCCGAGAAGTGGCTGAAGGGCGAGGAAGAGTGCCTGGTCACGCTGTGGAACGGCATCCCGATCGCCGTTACCCCGCCGAACTTCGTCGAGCTGAAGATCGTCGAGACCGACCCGGGCGTGCGCGGCGACACCTCAGGCGGCGGCGGCAAACCGGCTGTCCTCGAAACCGGCGCCGTGGTCCGCGTGCCGCTGTTCGTGGGCCAGGAAGAAATCATCAAGGTCGATACGCGTTCCGGCGAGTATTTCAGCCGGGTGAAGTGATTGATTCGCGGAAGCCCGCGCAGTGGGCTTCGTCGCGAGTCACGCGTCCCCGCGAAGGCAGTGACCAACATCACGTAAGCCGGCTCCGGCGGATTTCACACTGTAGGAGCGACGGAAACCGCGATGCTTTTTGTCACCATCGTGATGCAGCGACTGGTGCTGCAACCGTGAGGGGTGATTTGCAGAGCGTCGCGACTTCCGTCGCTGCTACAAGAGCACTGGATCGCTCTGATGGGTTGCGGAATGCGACAATGCCGCCATGACCGATCAGCCCTTGTCCGAACTGCTCATTCCCGAATCCTGCGATCTGTTGATCGAAGCCCGCTATGTGGTTCCGGTCGAACCGCATGCGGTCGTGCTCGACCACCACGCGGTCGCGATCCGCGACGGCACCATCCTCGCCGTGTTGCCCATCGCCGAAGCGCGCGCCCGTTTCGCACCCGGGGAAACGGTGTCGCGGCCCGAAAGTGCGGTGATCCCCGGGCTGATCAACGCGCACTGCCACAACCCGATGACGCTGATGCGCGGCGTCGCCGACGACCTGCCGCTGAAACAGTGGCTGCAGGATCACATCTGGCCGATCGAGGCTGCGGTCATGGGCCCCGATTTCGTCGCCGATGGCGTCGCTTTCGCGGTCGCCGAGATGCTGCGCGGCGGCACCACCTGCTGCAACGAGAATTATTTCTTTCCCGACGTCCAGGCCGCCACGTACAACCGCCATGGATTCCGCGCCCGCGTCGGTCTGCCGGTGATCGATTTCCCCACCGCGTGGGCGAAGAGCGACGACGAATACTTCGACCGCGCCGGCGAAGTGCACGACCAGTGGCGCGACGATGCGCTGATCGCAACGGCCTTCGCGCCGCACGCGCCGTACACGGTGTCCGACGATAATTTCGAACGCATCCGCATGCTGGCCGACCAGCTCGATATTCCGGTGCATCTGCATACCCACGAAACCGCGCAGGAAGTGCAGCAGTCGCAGGAAAAGCACGGCCAGCGCCCGCTGGCGCGGCTCGACCGACTCGGCCTGGTCAACGACCGCCTGATCGCCGTGCATATGACCCAGCTGACCGACGCCGAGATCGCGCTATGCGCCGCGCGCGGCGTCTGCGTGGTGCACTGCCCGGAGTCGAATCTGAAACTCGCATCGGGTTTTTGTCCGGTGGCCAAGTTGGAACGCGCGGGCGTGACCGTCGCGCTGGGCACCGACGGCTGCGCCAGCAACAACGATCTGGACATGTTCGGGGAGATGCGCACGGCGGCTTTGCTTGCGAAAGCGGTCGCCGACGATGCCGCCGCGTTCGATGCCGCCAGCGCCTTGCGCGCGGCCACGCTGGGCAGCGCCAAAGCGATGGGCTTCGATCATCTGGTCGGCTCGATCAAGCCGCACAAACAGGCCGACCTGACCTGCGTCGATCTGTCGGCGCTGGAAACCCAGCCGCTGCACCATGTGCTCTCGCAGCTGGTCTACGCCACCGGCCGACATCAGGTCACCGACGTGTGGATCGCCGGCAAGCCGAAACTGCGCAACCGTATTCTGGTCGACATGGATATCGATGCGCTGATCGCGAATGCACGGCAGTGGCGGGAGCGGATCGGTTCGGTGCGGGCGTGAGGTGACGGATATGCACAGCGCAAATCGTCAAGAACACAATTTCAGCCAAGTCGAGCTCGACAAGTTCAATGCCTTGGCCAACAGGTGGTGGGATCCCGAAGGCCCACAAAAACCCCTCCATGCGCTGAATCCCGCGCGCTTGGGTTATATCCGGGGACGCACGGCATTGCGCGGTGCGCGCGTGCTGGATGTCGGCTGCGGCGCGGGTCTGCTCAGCGAAGCGCTGGCCCGCGAAGGTGCGCACGTGACCGCGATCGATCTGGCTCCGGATCTGATCAAAATCGCGAAACTGCATACGCTCGAATCCGGTGTCGAAGTCGATTATCGCCTGACTTCGGTTGAAGCGCTGGCCGAAGCAAGCCCCGGCAGCTTCGATGCCGTCGCATGCATGGAAATGCTCGAACATGTGCCCGATCCCGGCGCGATCATCGCCGCCTGCGCGACCCTGCTCAAACCCGGCGGGCGATTGTTTCTGTCGACGCTCAACCGCACCCCGGCCGCCTTCGCGCTGGCGATCGTGGGTGCCGAATACATCGCGCGGATGCTGCGCAAAGGCACGCATCAGTATCGCGATTTCATCAAGCCGTCGGAACTCGCGACATGGCTGCGCGCGGCCCAGTTCGAACTGGAAGATGTGAGTGGCCTGATCTACGACCCGCTGCGCCACACCGCGCGGGTGGGCGTGCGTACCGACGTGAACTACCTCGCCTGCGCAGTGAAGCCCTGATATCCACTGTCGGAGGGGGTTCAGTCCCGAACAGTGCATGTCGGGGCTGAAGCCCCTGCCACCGATTGATCAGCCAACCGTACCCGTAGCCATTGGAGCCGCCGTTGTCCCAGACCCGATTCCCCCGCGGCGTGTTGTTCGATCTCGACGGCACCCTGCTGGACAGCGCGCCCGACATGGTCGAAGCGATCAATCTCCTGCGCCGCGAGCGAGGCGAGCCCGATATGGCGCACGACATCCTGCGTCCGCATGTGTCCAAGGGCGCGCGGGCGATGATCGGCGCGTCGTTCGGCCATCTCGATCACGACGCGCGCGAAGCGCTGGTCAAGCCATTTCTCGACGTTTATGAACGCATTCTTGGTCGGTACTGCGTCCTGTTCGACGGCGTCGCCGACATGCTCGAAGCGTTGGAAGCCGACGGCGTGCGCTGGGGCATCGTCACCAACAAGCCGGAGTATCTGGCCAAGCTGCTGATGCCGATGCTCGGCTGGAGCGAACGCTGCAGCGTGATGATCGGCGGCGATTCTCTGCCCGAGCGCAAGCCGCATCCGCTGCCGCTGCTGCATTCTGCCGAAGTCCTCGGTGTCGCCGCACAGGACTGCGTCTACGTCGGCGACGACGAGCGCGACATCGTTGCCGCGCGAGCGGCCGGCATGCCGTCGATCGTCGCGCTGTGGGGCTATCGTCTGCCCGGCATCGATCCGCTGGACTGGCAGGGCGACGTGATGGTGGAGCAGCCGCATATGCTGCTGGATCCCCAGGTGTGGCCGATTGCAGTGGCGCATCCGCTGTGAGCGATGTGTCCGACCTCAACGCCGACTTCGATACCGATCTGGACGATTTTCTGGGCAAATGGCGCGCACGATGGCCCGAGTGGCGGATCGCGCAGGTGTTCGTTGCTGAAGCGCAGCGCCAGACCGCCGAAGCGTGGTTCGCGCTGCTGCAGGAATGGACCGACGCTGCGTGGACAGGCGAGGATCCGACGCCGGGTTTCGCCAAACTGTCCTGGTGGCAGGAAGAATTGGCGGGTTGGGCCAAAGGCGTACGGCGACATCCTCTGGGTCGCGTGCTGCAGAAACAGCGTGCGTCGTGGTCCGCGCTTGCGATCGCGCTGCCGGCCCTGCAGACCGTGCGCGAACCGCTGCGCGTATGGTCCGCGCCGCAGACGCTGACGGCCCCGCTGCAGTCGCTGACGGCGGCAATCGCCGACGCCGAGCACGCCCTGTTCGCGCCTGAAAGCCAGGCCGTAGCCGATGCCTTCGCGCTGCTGGCCGCGTATGCGCTGTGGCATCGCGATGACGCCGCGGCCGTGGCCCCGCGCGAGGCCTGGGCGAAGCAATTTGCAGCCATCGCGCCGCAGCGCGCCGGGTCGCGCCCGCGCCGCATCCACGATGCCTTGACCTATGCCCGGCTGAAACGGATGGCCGCTGGCGGCGAGGTGTCGGCGTTATCCCCAGCAGCGGCGCTGTGGCAGAGCTGGCGCGCTGCCAAAGATTGAGGTTTTCGATTGCCGGAATTGTCTGAAAATCGCTGGAGATCGCTGAAGTAGGCTGGGCTGAAAAGCCCAGCTTGCGTATTTGCGGGCGGTTTGTATTCCGGTTGCTGGGCTTGTCAGCCCAGCCTACTGCGGGTGATGGATGCTCAAAACGCATCGTTTCAGCGGGATTGCCGAAGCCGACGCTGTCGCTGGTTACAATGGCTGCCCTTTTCCTCCCGGCGCCACCCGTGACCACGCGTTCGACTGCTCTCTCGACGATGCCCGATGTCGCCGGCGATGCCGCGGCGTCCGCGCGCGCACTCGATTGGGTCGGCATGCACAACATCGCCTTGCCGCTACGGTTTCCGGGCAACGACGGCGTGCTGATGCAGGTGCCGGCCTCGGTGGATGTGTCGGTCGACCTCCGCGATCCGGCCGCCCGCGGCATTCACATGTCGCGGCTGTATCTGCAGTTGCAGGACATGCTGGTCGAGGATGCGATTACGCCCGCGCGTCTGCGGTGCGTGCTTCAGGCCTGCATCGACTCGCAGGGCGCGCTGTCGTCGTCCGCGCGGCTTACGCTGCGCTTCGACCAGATGCTCAGGCGCCGCGCGCTGGCCAGCGACCACAGCGGCTGGAAGCGTTATCCGCTGGAGATCGACGCGGTGCTGGCGGATGGGCATCTGTCGATGACGCTGGGGTTTTCGGTCGAATATTCAAGCACCTGTCCAGCATCGACGGCGCTGTCGCGTCAGCTCAACGCCGCACGTTTCGGCGAAGACTTCGCCGCTGCGCATCCGCTGTCGACGCAGACGGTACGCGATTGGCTGGCCTCGGAGCGCGGCCTCGCTGCCACTCCCCACGCACAGCGCAGCCGCGCCGAGATCAAGGTCCAGCTGCAGCCTGCGTTCGACGAATGGCCGGCCGTCGACCTCATCGATCGCGCTGAAGCTGCGCTCGGCACGCCGGTGCAGACCGCGGTGAAGCGCGAAGACGAACAGGCCTTCGCGCGTCTGAATGCCGCAAATCTGATGTTCTGCGAAGATGCCGCACGCCGCGTCGCCGCCGCGCTGGCCGACGACGCGCGCATACAGCGGTTCGATGTACGCGTCGCGCACTTGGAAAGCCTGCACGCGCACGATGCGGTGGCGCAGGTGTCCGGAAAAGGCAAAGCCGCCGGCTGAGAAGTTTCGGGGACGCGTCGTGTTTGATGCGTGGCCAGTTCGCGAGTTCCAGCACCAGCAGCGGATCGATACGGACGTCGAACCGCGCCGCGCGTGATAAAAGCGGACTGCGATGGATGCGCTTACGTCGCGAGTTCCAGCACCCGCAGCGGATCGATGCGGACGTCGAACCGCATAGCGCTGGATGATCAGTGCCGGCAATGATGAACGCGCCGCCGCGCGTGATAAAAGCGAACCGCGATGGATGAGGTTACTTCGCGAGTTCCAGCACCAGCAGTGGATCGATACGGACGTCGAACCGCGCCGCGCTGGATGATCAGTACTGGCGATGATGAACGCGCCGCCGCGCGCGATAAAAGCGGACCGCGATGGATGCGTTTACTTCGCGAGTTCCAGCACCAGCAGCGGATCGATACGGACGTCGAACCAATTCATCCCCCAATGCAAATGCGGCCCGGTCGCACGCCCTGTCGCGCCGACCGCCGCGAACACCTGCCCGCGCTCGACGCGATCGCCCACCTTCACGTCGATGCGCGAAAGATGCAGGAAGTTGGAGCTCACCCCGGCGCCGTGATCGATCACCACGGTGCCGCCGGTGAGATACAGCGACGGCGATGCGAAGGTCACGATGCCCGCTGCCGGCGCTTTGACCGCAGTGCCGTTCGCAGCGGCGATATCCATGCCCGAATGCGGGGTTTTCGGCGTGCCGTTGTAGACGCGCTGGTTGCCGAAGCGTCCGCTGATGCGGCCCTGCACCGGCCAGATGAAAGACTGTGCGAAATCCTCGCGCGCATCATCGCGCGTGCGGACGGCTGCCACGGACGACTGTTCGCGCGCGATGCGTGCTGCGATCTCCGGCGGCGGATTCACGGTGGCCGGCGGTACGCCGTTGATGGTCTCGATCGGCCAGTCGCGCGACATGACCACAATCCGGTGCGCGATCACCGCGGTGCCGGGTTGTTGGATCTGCACGATCGCCACGCCGGTGGCGTCGCGACCGATCGCGAACACGAAACGCCCGGATGGCGAAACGCGCAGCGTTTTACCGGCGTATTCGACGATGGCGGCCATATGGGTGGTGCCGACCACCAATGCGCCCTGCTGGACCGACGCGGGCAGTATTGTCGCGCGTACCGGTACGACGTTGCCGCCGCCGACATTCGGCGGCGCTGGCTGCGTCGAAGTGGGCTTGGTCAGCGCATGACCGGCGCCGCTCGCACAGGCGACAAGCACTGCAAGCAGGGATGCGACGGACATGGCGATGACAGGTTGCCTGCTCAACGATCGAACTCCAGCCGCATGCCGCGTGGCCCGCCTACCAGCTGTCGTCCGTCCCACACCAGATGCCCATTGACCCAGGTCGATGCGATGCGCGAGCGGAAGGTCGTGCCTTCGAACGGCGACCAGCCGCATTTTGACAGCACCTGGTCGCGTTCGACCGTGAACGGCGTGTCGTCGATCAGCACCAGATCGGCGCGATAGCCTTCGCGCAAAAAACCGCGCTCTTTCACATCGAACAGCTGGGCCGGCGCGTGCGCGAATTTCTGCACCACCTGCGCGGTGGTCAAGCGGCCTTCATGCACGCACTCCAGCGCGGCGTTCAGCGCGAACTGCACCAGCGGCAGACCGCTGGGCGCGCGCAGATAGGGCTGCTGCTTTTCTTCCAGCGTGTGCGGCGCATGGTCGGTGGCCAGCACGTCGATCACGTCTTCGGCCAGGGCGCGGGTCAGCGCTTCGCGGTCGCCGACATCCTTGATGGCAGGATTGCATTTGATGAAATTGCCGCGGGTGGCGTAGTCGCGGCTGTCGAAGCGCAGAAAGTGGATGCAGGTTTCGGCGGTGATGCGCTTGCGGCTGCCGTCGGCGCGGATCAGCGGGCCCCGCTCGAACAGCGCCAGTTCGTCGGCGGTGGAGATGTGCAGCACGTGCAGGCGCGAGCCGTGTTTGCGCGCCAGCGATATCGCCAACTCGGTCGATTTGACGCACGCAGCGCGCGAACGGATCTCGCCGTGCAATTCGACCGGAATATCGTCGCCGTATTTCGCACGATACTTCGCCAGCTCCGCGTCGATCATCGGCGTGTCTTCGCAGTGGGTGATGATCGGCGTCGGCGCATCGCGGAAGACCTGATTCAGAATCTCGGGGTCGTCCACCAGCATGTTGCCGGTCGAAGCGCCCATGAAGATCTTCACGCCGGGCGTGGTGAGCGGATCGGCCGCGCGGATGTCGTCGATATTGCCGGTGCTGGTGCCCATGTAGAACGCGTAATTGCCCCAGGCGCGATCGATGGCGCGGTGGTATTTGTCCTCCAGCGCGGCCCGGTTCAGCGTCGGCGGGCTGGTGTTGGGCATGTCCATGAAGCTGGTGAGTCCGCCGGCGACCGCCGCCGCCGATTCGGTGGCCAGGTTGCCCTTGTGCTCAAGCCCCGGCTCGCGGAAGTGCACCTGATCGTCGATCATCCCCGGCAGCAGCCGGCTGCCGTCGGCATCGATGACGATGTCGCCCGGGCGTGCGGACAGCCCGCTGCCGATGGCGTCGATACGGCCGTCGACGAAGCGCAGGTCGCCGTCGAACTCCCGGCCTTCGTTGACCAGTCGGGCGTTGACGATGAGGGTGGGGGCATGTGTGGTCATCTAGGGGCGCTCGGGTCGTGGCGGCACGGGATCGTGGCCGCCGGGGCACAGGGGATGGCACCGGGACAGGCGTTTGGCGGTCATCCAGCCGCCTTGAATGGCGCCGAAACGGCCGATCGCCTCCATCGAATATTCCGAACAGGTCGGGACGAAGCGGCAACGCTGGCCGAGCAGGGGGCTCACCCACCGTTTGTAGAAGCGGAGTGCGGCGATCAGCAGACGGTCGATCAAGAGCGGAATCCAGCGGGTGATGCGGCGGCCGGGCCTCGCGCAAGTGCGAGGTTGCCGCTGCAGTCTTGGCAGGGTATAACAGCCCGCTTTCCCGCCTCAAGGGAAGATATGAAGGATTTCCGGACGTGGCAGTAAAGAAACCCGTTAAAAAGGCCGTCAAACCAACCGCGAAAGCGGTCGCCAAGAAGCCTGTGGCCAAAAGCGTCGCAGCCAAGCCAGCGGCCAAGCCGGTTAAACCCGCGGCAAAGCCGGAGATCAAACTCGTGGTCAAACCTGCGGCGAAGACATCCGTGGCAAAGCCTGCAGCAAAGCCCGCAGTCAAGTCGGTGGCGAAGAAGCCCGCCGCCAAACAGGCGGCAAAACCTGAAGCCAAGCCCGAAGCCAAGCCCGAAGCCAAGCCTGCACCGGCCGCCAAGCCTGCAGTCAAGACTGCGGTGAAGACGGCTGTCGACAAATCCCCCGCCCCCAAAGCGCCGGACCCCAAGCCAGCAGTCAAGGTCGAGACCAAAAAGACCGAGACTGCGAAGACCGAGACCACAACGATCGAAACCAAGGTAGCCGCAAAGCCTGCACCGGTGCCCACGCCCGTGCCCACCCCGGCACCGGCGTCGAAGCCGAACCCGCAGCCGAAGCCAACGCCGACGCCGCCCGCCAAGCCCCCGAAGCCCGGTCCGCGCCCGAATCCCAACGACCAGCCCCCCAAGGTCGCCGCCAAGCCCGCGCTGATCGCTCCGCGCACCGTGACCGGCAAGGTTGCGGTGGCAGTGACGTCCCGCCCGGCTGCGCCTCCCCAGAAAATCCAGGTGAAAGTGATTTCCTATAAAACCGACGAAGCCACCGGCCGTCCGATCCTTCCCGCTGCTTATAAACCCGCTGTGGACGAGGAATACATGAGTGCGCTGCAGCTGGAATATTTCCGCCAGCGTTTGTTGGGCTGGCGCGCCGATCTGATCGATGAATCGAAACAGACCATCGAGAACCTGAAGGACGAAGTGCGCGATGTCGGCGACGACGCCGAGCGCGCTACCCGCGAAACCGAAAACTCGCTGGAACTGCGCACCCGCGACCGCTACCGCAAGCTGATCGGCAAGATCGACAGCACGCTCAAGCGCGTGGAAGCCGGCGAATACGGCTACAGCGTGGACTCCGGCGAAGAAATCGGCCTGCACCGCCTCGAAGCCCGCCTCACTGCCGAGCGCACCATCGACGAACAGGAACGCTGGGAACACCTGCAGAAACAGCAGGGCGATTGATCTCCCAGCCCTGATGTGAAACGAAAATCCCCGCGAAAGCGGGGATTTTTTTATGGCATCCGGTTGCTGGAGCGGCATTGGAAACTGTTCAAAATCCGCATCATGGATCAATGCAAAGTGCACCAATGCAAAATGGATCAATGCAAATCGCGCAGATTCAACCGCCGCAGCATCGGCATCTTCCACGCGGTGAATCCAGTCACGCCCAGCGTCACGCAGCCACCGACGATCACCGCGGTGGCCAGCCCCAGCAGCGCGGCCATCGAACCGGCGTAGAACGCGCCAAGCTCGTTCGACGAGCTAATGAAAATACTGTTGATCGACGAGACGCGGCCACGCATGTGGTCGGGGGTCGCCAGCTGCAGGATGGTGGAACGCAGCACCACCGACACGCCGTCGAAGATGCCCGAAAAAAACATGAAGGCCACCGACAGCCACAGCGTTTTCGACAGGCCGAAACCGATGATGCACAGGCCGAAGCCCGCGACCGCGAACAGCATGAAACGCCCGGCGTGGCGTTCGATGGGACGACGCGCCAGCCAGATGCCGACGATCACCGCGCCGGCGGCAGGCGCTGCGCGTAAAAGCCCCAGCGCTTCCGGCCCCGCGTGCAGCACATCTTTGATAAAGGCGGGCGCCAGCGAGATCGCACCGCCGAACAGCACCGCGAACATGTCCAGCGCCATCGCACCCAGCATCACCGGCGTCTTCAACACAAACCCCAGACCTTCGCCGATGCTCGCGAAAATCGGCCTGCGCTCCTGCGACAACGCGGGCTCGGTGATGCGCAGCGTCGCCAGCGCCAGCACCGCGCAAAGCGCGCAGAGGGCGCCAAGCGTATAGGCGGGCCCGGCGAGTGCGGTCGAGACGACCGGGTACAGCGCAAGCGTTTTGACCAGACCGATGATGCTGCCGCTGATCGCCGGCCCCAGCACCAGCGCCGACTGGAACACCACGCTGCCGATGCTGGAGCCGCGCGTGAACTGTTCGCGCGGCAGCACGCAGGCGAACAGCGTGTTGTAAACCGGGCCGAGAAAAGCGCGCACCGCGCCGGTGAACATGATCGCGGCGTAGATCAGCCACAGCTGCGCATGCACGTCGTCAGCCCCGCCGAACACCAGACCCCAGGCGACGGTGGCCAGCAGCACCGGCGTCATGGTCAGACCGATGCAGGCGATGATGCCCAGCCGCCGCTTCGGCAGGTGATCGACCAGATAGCCGGCGAACGGCGCGACGCAGAAAAACGGCAGCACTTCCGCCAGCCCGATCAGGCCCAGTTTCCACGGGTCGTTGGTGAGTTCGTAGACATGCCAGCCCACCGCAACGGCCACCATCTGATACGACAGAATGGTGAACAGCCGATAGCCCATCAGCCCCAGAAACGCGCGGCTGCGCAGCGGCGATGCGCGGTTCGATACGTCGATGCCGCTCATGCGTGCCGTCCCATGCACATCAATGCGTGCGGATGGCGCGCTCGCGCAGCGCGTTCTGCGCCGCGGTCTTGATGGCGCCCAGCAGCGCGGCCAGACCGTTGTTGCGCGTCGGCGACAGATGCTTGGCGAGGCCGACATCGGCGATATAGCGCGCGTCGGTGGTCAATATTTCCTCTGCGTTACGCCCGGAGTACACGCGCAGGGCGAGATAGACCAGGCCGGAGACGATCGCGGAGTCGCTGGCGGCAGCGAAATCGAGGCGGTCGGCGTCGCCCGAGGCGGCGATCCACACCATCGACTGACAGCCATGCAGGCGATGCGTATCATTCTTCAGCGCGTCGTCCATCGGCGGCAGTTTGCGGCCGAGGTCGATCAGGTACTGGTAGCGTTCGGACCAGTCGCTGAAAAACGCGAATTCATCGCGGATGGCGTCCTGGGCTTCGGTGGTGGTGGGTTCGATGGGGAAGGTGTTCATGGCCTGCTTTTGTAGGAGCGACGGAAGTCGCGACCTCTTTGGATGCTTTTTGTAGGAGCGACGCAAGTCGCGATTGCTTTAAATGATTTTTTGTGGGAGCGACGGAAGTCGCGATTGCTTCTGGCTCATCTTTTCGGCTGAACGCTGTTCGTCCGCTGCGCGGCCGGTTCATTTCTTTTGCTGGCCCAAAAGAAACGAACCAAAGAAAAGGGCCTTCCCCGACGGAGCTAACCTATCATCGGATCAGTTACCGGGATTTTCCGACTCGTCATCCATGACTCGGTCGGAAAACGACGCACATCCTGTGCGCCGCCCGTCGGGTCTGGATGGCAAGCAGACGTTTCATTCTTATGCCCGCTTCCAGCGCACGCCTTGCGCCGTGTCTTCCAGCAGGATCCCTTCGTCGGCGAGCTGTTTCCGAATCGCGTCGGCGCGGGCGAAGTCGCGGGCAGCCTTTGAAGCATTCCGTTCGTTGACCAGCGACTGGATGCGCGCATCGTCGTCGTTCGATACGCCGCGTGCGAACCACGCTTCTGGTGTTTGCTGCAGTATGCCGAGGGCGAGGCCGGCGCCGAGTAACTCTGATTTTAATTTGACGATATGGACCTTTAAGCAGTCAGCTTCATCGCTAAGCGATTCAATCCAGCCAGATTGATCATCAATAAGCCGACTGCGTGTCGAGATGATTTCTTGGCGCTCAGTCGGGAGGATGTCCTCGATTTTAACCAGCAGATGCCTTAGCTCAGCTTGGCGCGCTCTGGTTTTACTGGGCCAATCAGTTTCTTGCTTGGATTGTTTAATTTCACCGCAAGTAATATCAAGTTCAATTTTTACTTTGCGAAGTTGAGCTGCAGCATGCGCCATTTCTGACAATGCTTTTGGCGTGTTCAGGTCATCGCCGAGCGCACCTTCAATATCATTGGGAATCTTCGGAGGAGTCTCTATATTCTCAAGATCCCGCAAAGTGCCATACAAGCGATCCAACGTCTTCACCGCCTGTTCGATCAAGCCGTCCGACCACTCCAGCGGCTGCCGGTAGTGCGCCGACAGCAGCGCATAGCGCAGGGCTTCGGGTGGATGTTCGCGCACCAGATCGTGGACGCGCTGGATGTTGCCGACCGACTTCGCCATCTTGCTGCCGCCGAAGTTCAGCATGCCGTTGTGCAGCCACCAGTTGGCGAAGACCTGGCCGCCGTGCGCGCATTCGCTTTGCGCGACTTCGTTTTCATGATGCGGGAACTGCAGGTCGACGCCGCCAGCGTGGATGTCGATCGTGTCGCCCAGATGCGCTTCGGCCATCGCCGAGCATTCGATGTGCCAGCCAGGGCGGCCGACGCTCCACGGCGATTCCCAGCCGGGCAGGCCTTCGACGGACGGTTTCCACAGCACGAAATCGCCGGGATTGCGCTTGTAAGGCGCCACTTCCACGCGCGCACCGGCGATCATGTCTTCGGGGTCGCGGCCCGACAGCTTGCCGTAGTTTTTGAAGGTATCCACCGCAAACAGCACATGGCCTTCGGCAGCGTAAGCGTGGCCCTGATCGATGAGGCGCTGGATCATCGCGATCATCTGCGGGATGTGCGCGGTGGCCGATGGTTCGATGTCCGGCGCGAACTCGCCGCTGACCCCAAGTGCGGCCATATCGTCGCGATACGCGGCAGCGTATTTGTCGGTAATGGTCGAGATCGGTGTGCCGAGTGCTTTGGCCGCCGCGTTGATCTTGTCGTCCACGTCGGTGATGTTGCGCGCATAGCGAAGTTGGCCATAGCGACGACGCAGCAGTGCGGCGAGGACGCCAAACACCACCGGGCCGCGCGCGTTGCCGATGTGCACGTAGTTGTAGACCGTGGGTCCGCAGACATACATGGTCGGGCAGGTCGGGTCGAGTGGGGCGAATGGCTCCACACGGCGGGTCAGGCTGTTGTAAAGGTGCAGGCTCATGAGTGGATCGAGGTGGGGAAGTCGGTCGATTCTAGCGGCCGCAGGCCGGTCACGACAGCAGCGGTTCAGACTGACGACAGCCGAGGCTCTACACTGCCCGACTGATGAAACCACACCCCGCCATCACCCTGCGTTGCTTCTGCGTGTTGCTGTCGTTGGCGGCGGCGATGCCTGTATGCGCCGAGACCACGGTGATCCAGGTTCCGAACGTGCGTACTGAATATGCGCAGGTGCTGCGGGTGGAACCGGTGTATCAGACCCTTCGCGCGTATGCCGTCGAGGAGCGCTGCGATCCGCCGGCCGAGGCCGGGCAGCCCGGCCGCAATTGCCGTCCGCTGCGGGTGGAGCGCGAATACCAGCGAACCATCGCCTATGACGTCGATTACATCCATCGCGGCGTCAAATACCGCTCCCGCATCCCTTTCGATCCCGGCAAACGCCTGCGGGTGAAGGTCTCGGTGACGCCCGATATCGACCCTGCCGGCAAGCGCTGAACGCTTGCAGCCGCTGGTCGCGCATGCGAGCATGCGCCCCCTATGAAGAACGCGCAGCCCTTGTCGACGACCAGCGCCCGGATGGCTTCCGGCATGACGTCGCGCGCGCGCCGACCGGAACCCCACACGCCTGCTGGGTGATCCGGAACCGTCGTCTTACCGCTGCAACGACAAGATTCCATGATCGGGCCCGGCTTACTGCCGGGCCTTTTTGTTTTCCGCCGAATACGTTTTTCAATCACCGCCGGGACCTGCCATGAAGCACTTCTTGAACACCCAGGACTGGAGTCGCGCCGAACTGAACGCGGTGCTCGCCGATGCCGCCCGCTTCAAGCGCCAGAAAACGGGCGATGCGCTCAAGGGCAAAAGCATCGCACTGGTATTTTTCAACCCGTCGATGCGCACCCGCACCAGCTTCGAACTGGGCGCGTTTCAGCTGGGCGGGCATGCGGTGATCCTCGCGCCGGGCAAAGACGCCTGGCCGATCGAGTTTGATCTGGGCACCGTCATGGACGGTGACACTGAAGAGCATATCGCCGAAGTGGCGAAGGTACTGAGCCGCTATGTCGACCTGATCGGCGTGCGCGCATTCCCGAAATTCATCGACTGGTCCGCCGACCGCGAAGACAAGGTGCTCAAGGGGTTCGCCAAGTACGCGACCGTGCCGGTCATCAACATGGAGACCATCACCCATCCCTGCCAGGAGCTGGCGCATGCGCTGGCGCTGCAGGAGCATTTCATCCGCCGCGACCCCGGATCAAGCCCTGGGCAGGCGCTGCGCGGCAAGAAATACGTCCTGACCTGGACTTATCACCCGAAAGCACTGAACACCGCCGTCGCGAACTCCGCGCTGACCATCGCCACGCGCATGGGCATGGACGTGACGCTGTTGTGCCCGACGCCGGATTACATCCTCGACGAGCGTTACATGGGGTGGGCCGAACAGAACGCCGCTGAAAACGGCGGTTCGCTGCAGGTGAGCCACGACATCGACAGCGCCTACGCCGGCGCCGACGTGGTTTACGCCAAGAGTTGGGGTGCGCTGCCGTATTTCGGCAACTGGGCGCCGGAAAAACCCATCCGCGAGCAGTACAAGCACTTCATCGTCGATGAGCGGAAAATGGCGTTGACCAACCACGGCGTGTTCTCGCACTGCCTGCCGCTGCGCCGTAACATCAAAGCCACCGACGCGGTCATGGATGCGCCGTACTGTATCGCCATCGACGAAGCCGAAAACCGCCTGCATGTGCAGAAAGCGGTCATGGCCGCACTGGTCAGGGAGACGGGCGACGGGAGACGGGAGACGTAAGCCAATCTTCGCGTTGATCGATAAACACCGACTCCACCATATTCTTCCACGAGATCTCCCATGTCGCAGCCCTCAACATCGTCTCCCGTTGCCCCTCTCCCGTCTCCCGGATCGAAAGACATCGTCCTTGCATTCTCCGGCGGCCTCGACACCAGTTTCTGCGTGCCGTACCTGAAAGAGCGCGGCTGGAATGTGCATACCGTGTTCGCCGATACCGGCGGCGTGGATGCCGAAGAGCGTGCTTACATCGAACAGCGCGCGCAGGAGCTGGGCGTGGCCTCGCACATCACCATCGACGGAGGTCCGGCGCTGTGGGACGGTTTCGTCAAACCGTTCATCTGGGCCGGCGAGGCGTATCAAGGCCAGTACCCGCTGCTGGTGTCCGACCGGTATCTGATCGTGGACGCGGCATTGGCCCGCGCGCAGGATCTCGGCACCAGGGTCATCGCCCACGGTTGCACAGGCATGGGCAACGATCAGGTGCGTTTCGATCTTGCAGTCAAGGCCAGCGGCGACTACGCCATCGTCGCGCCGATCCGCGAAATCCAGAAAGAACACACCCAGACCCGTGCGTATGAGCAGGCCTATCTGGAAGAACGCGGCTTCGGCGTGCGCGCCAAACAGAAGGCCTACACGATCAACGAAAATCTGCTTGGGCTGACGATGTCGGGCGGCGAAATCGACCGCTGGGAAGCGCCCGGCGAAGGCGCGCGCGGCTGGTGCGCGCCGCGCAGCGAATGGCCTGAAGCGCCGATGCAGACCACGCTGCGCTTCGTCAACGGCGAAGCGGTGGCGCTCGACGGCAAGAATATTTCAGGCGCCCAATTGCTGGCGCAGCTCAATGCGATGTTCGCGCCCTATGGCGTTGGGCGCGGCATGTACACCGGCGACACCACCATCGGTCTCAAAGGGCGGATCGTGTACGAAGCGCCGGGCCTGACCGCATTGCTGGTCGCGCATCGGGCGCTGGAAGAAACCGTGCTTACCAAACAGCAGAACCGGTTCAAGCCCGACGTGGCGCGCAAGTGGGTGGAGCTGGTGTACGAAGGTTTCTATCACGATCCGCTGAAGACCGATCTGGAAGCCTTTCTCGCCTCGTCCCAGGCGATGGTCAACGGTGAAGTCGTACTGGAAACCCGCGGCGGTCGCGTCGATGCGGTGGCGGTGCGTTCGCCGCATGTGCTCAACGCCAAAAACGCGACCTACGCGCAATCGGCGGATTGGGGCGTGGAAGAGGCCGAAGGTTTCATCAAACTGTTCGGCATGAGCAGCACGCTGTGGGCCGAGGTGAACCGGTAGAGCGGCGGTAGAGCGGCCTTCAGGCCGCTAAAACATCAATCTACCTAACAGCAGCGGGCTGAAGCCCGCTCTACCTATCGATAAAATCATGCTCCCCGACATCCTCCAACATCTCGAAGCACTGGTGTCTTTCGACACCCGCAACCCGCCGCGTGCGATCGATACCGGCGGCATCTTCGATTATCTGCAGGCGCAGTTGCCGGATTTCACCTGCGCCATCGCCGATCACGGCGCGGGCGCGGTGTCGCTGCTCGCGGTGCGCGGCAATCCTTCGCGTGTGTTCAACGTGCATCTGGACACCGTGCCGTCGTCCGAAGCGTGGAGCGCGGATCCGCTGAGGCTGCGTGTGGTCGACGGCAGAGCGGTCGGCCTCGGTGCTTGCGATATCAAGGGCGCAGCGGCGGGTTTGATCGTCGCGGCCAAGCGCACGACAAGCGATGTCGCCTTTCTGTTCACCACCGACGAAGAAGCCAACGATGCGCGCTGTGTCGCCGCGTTTCTGGCCGGCGATTACGGGTTTTCCGAAGCGGTCATCGCCGAGCCCACGCAGTGCGAAGCGGTACTTGCGCATCGCGGCATCGCTTCGGTGCTGATGACATTCCGCGGCGCCGCCGGGCATGCGTCCGGGGCCAATGCGATGCACAGCAGCGCGCTGCATCATGCGATGCGCTGGGGCGCGAAAGCGCTGGATCTGGTCGATGCCGAATCGCATCGCCGCTTCGGCGGCTTGACCGGGCTGCGCTTCAATATCGGCAAGGTCGAGGGTGGGATCAAGGCCAACGTGATCGCGCCCAGCGCCGAAGTGCGCTTCGGTTTCCGGCCGCTGCCCTCGCACGATATCGACCAGCTGCACGCGCGGTTTCGCGACTGCGTCACCGCCGATGCGATCGGCCGTTATGAAGAGACCTTCCGCGGCCCCTCATTGCCGGCCGGCGATGTGGCAAGCGCCGAAGAGCGGCGCCTCGCTGCGCGCGACCTTGCCGATGAGCTGGGTCTGCCGATCGGCAACGCGGTCGATTTCTGGACCGAAGCCTCGCTGTTCTCGGCTGCAGGTCTCACGGCATTCGTCTACGGCCCCGGCCACATCGCCCAGGCGCATACCGCCGACGAGTGGGTCGCGCTGGATCAGCTCGAACGTTACACCGCATCCATCATCCGCATGCTCGACGGAACAGCTTCGCCATGACCCCGCTGCTCGATCACAAAGTCCATGACCCGCAGACCCGCCAGACCATCGTCAGGCTGTTGTCCAGCATGGCCGGCGCGAAGGAAATTTCGCAGTATCTCAAGCGGTTTTCCCAACTCGATGCGGCGCGTTTCGCGCTGGTCAAGGTAGGCGGCGCAGTGCTGCGCGACGACCTCGACGCGCTGACCTCGTCGCTCGCGTTCCTGCAGGATGTGGGCCTGACGCCTATCGTCATTCATGGCGCAGGTCCGCAGCTGGACGAAGCGCTGTCCACAGCAGGGATCCAGAAGCAGATCGTCAACGGCCTGCGCGTCACCACGCCCGAAGCGCTGGCGATCGTGCGTCGTGTGTTCCATGCGCAGAACCTCAAGCTGGTGGAAGCGCTGCAGGCGCAGGACACGCGCGCGACTTCGATCGTGTCTGGGGTATTCGAGGCCGATTACCTCGATCGCGATACCTACGGCTTGGTCGGTGAAGTGAAGCGTGTCGATCTCGCGCCGATCTATGCCAGTTTGCAGGCCGGTTCGATCCCGATCATCGCCAGCCTCGGCGAAACCGTCGGCGGACAGATCCTCAACGTCAATGCGGACTTCGCCGCGAACGAACTGGTGCAGGTGCTGCAGCCGTACAAGATCGTGTTTCTCACCGGCACCGGAGGGCTGCTGGACGGCGACGGCAATGTGATCGATTCGATCAACCTGTCGACCGAATACGACGCGCTGATGGCGCAGCCGTGGATCAACGGCGGCATGCGGTTGAAGATCGAACAGATCAAACAGCTGCTGGACGCGCTGCCGCTGTCGTCGTCGGTGTCGATCACGCGCCCGGAAGAACTGGCGAAGGAACTGTTCACCCACAAGGGTTCGGGCACGCTGGTGCGTCGCGGCGAACGCGTGCTGCAGGCAGCGCACTGGGACGCGCTGGACGTTGACCGTCTGCGGGCACTGATCGAATCCGCGTTCGGCCGCACGCTGGTGCCCGATTATTTCCGGCGCACCGCGCTGCATCGCGCTTACGTCAGCGAAAACTATCGCGCCGCGGTGATCCTTACCGAACACAATGGCCTGCCGTATCTGGATAAGTTCGCGGTGCTGGACGATGCGCAGGGCGAAGGCCTTGGCCGCGCGGTATGGCAGCTGATGCGCGATTCGCAGCCCAGGCTGTTCTGGCGCTCGCGCCACGGCAATCCGGTCAATGCGTTTTACGACGCCGAAGCCGACGGTACCGTCAAGCAGGACCGCTGGCGCGCGTACTGGTATGGGCTGGGCGATCTGGATGGCGAAGGTCTGCAGACGATCCGCAGCTGTCTGGACCACTGCCGGCACCGGCCCGCCACGCTCACGGACTGAACCGCTGATGGACCTTTGGAACACGCCGATGCTGATTGGCCGCCACGTGCGGCTGGAACCGCTGCGCGCCGAACACGCCGATGCGCTGCGCGCCGCCGCCGTCGATGGCGAGCTGTGGTCGCTGCGCTACACCAGCGTGCCGGGGCCGGAGCTGGATGATGTCGTGCGTTATATCGATGCCGCGCTCGCTGCGCGCGATGCGGGTCAGTCGCTGCCATTTGTCGTGCTGGATGCCGCTGGCGTCGTCGTCGGCAGCACCCGCTTTTACGATATCGACCGCAGCATTCCGCGCGTTAAGCTGGGCTATACCTGGTATGCGCAGCGCGTACAGCGCACCGCGCTCAATACCGAAGCGAAGCTGCTGTTGATCGATCATGCGTTCGCACGATGGGGGTGCGAATCGCTGGTCTTGGAAACGAGTCACGAAAACCTTCGTTCGCAGGCGGCGATCCTGCGTCTGGGCGCAAAACGCGACGGCATTCTGCGTGCGAACATGCGGCATCGCGACGATACGCTGCGCGACACGCATGTGTTTTCCATCCTGCGCGCGGAATGGCCCGGGCTGCGCCACGGTCTTGAATCGAAATTGCGGGGTGATATCGAATGAGTACACTCCTATCAGTGCAGTCGAATGAGCGCAGTCGAATGAGTGCTGTCGCCCTCCGTATCGGCATCGTCGGTGCGCGCGGCCATGTCGGCGCCGAATTGATCCGGCTGTTCGCCGCGCATCCGTATTTCGAGCTGGCCTACGTCGGTTCGCGGGAGCTCGACGGCCAACGCCTCGCCGACCACATCGATGCCTATGCAGGCGACCTGCGCTATTCATCGCCCGCCAACGATAGGCTGCCGTCGCTCGGTGCCGATGCGGTGGTGCTGGCGCTGCCCAACGGCAAGGCCGCTGCGTGCGTCGCCGCGTTCGACGCTGCGGATGCGAATCCGGTGATCGTCGATCTGTCCGCCGACTATCGTTTCGACGATGGCTGGTACTACGGCCTGCCGGAGCTGACCCGCAAGCGCTATCGCGGCGAACGCAGGATCAGCAATCCCGGCTGCTATGCGACCGCGATGCAATTGGCCGTGGCGCCGATGCGCGATCTGCTGGAAGGTCCGGTGCAATGCTTCGGCGTGTCCGGGTATTCCGGCGCCGGCACCACGCCGTCGGACAAGAACGATCCCGACAGGCTGCGCGACAATCTCATGCCGTACGCGCTGACCAACCATGTGCATGAACGCGAGGTCGCGCGGCAGCTCGCGCATCCGGTCGAATTCATGCCGCACGTCGCGCCGCATTTTCGCGGCATCACCATGACCGCGAACATGCATTTGAAGCAGTCGATGACGCGCGACGCGGTGCTGGCCCGTTTTCGCGACGCCTATGCCGGCGAACCGCTGGTGCGGGTACTGGACGAGGCGCCGTGGGTCAGTCGCATCGCCGGACAGCATCACGTCGAGATCGGCGGTTTCACGCTGTCGGAAGATGGGCGTCGTCTGGTTGCGGTGTCGACCGAAGACAATCTGCTCAAAGGCGCGGCCACGCAGGCGCTGCAGAATTTGAATAGGGCGTTTGGTCTGGATGAGTTCACCGGCATTCCGGTGAATATCTGATCGCGGCTTCCGCCGCTCCCACAGGGCTTTTCTCTACGTCACAGGTGCTTCCGATGTCCGACCTGCTTTGGCAAAAATCCGGCGTGAAAGTCGATGCACGCATCCAAGCGTTCCTCGCTGGCGAGGACGTGATCCTCGATCGCGAGTTCCTGCTGTTCGACATCGAAGCCAGTCGCGCGCATGCCGAAGGCCTGCTGCGGATCGGCATTCTCGCTGCCGATGAGTTCGCAGCCATCAAGGTCGAACTGGACAACCTTGGCGAAGATTTCCGCAACGACGATTTCGTGCTGGACGCACGCTTCGAGGACTGCCATTCGGCGATCGAATCGCGATTGATCGAACGCCTTGGCGATGCGGGCCGCAAGATCCATACCGGCCGCAGCCGCAACGACCAGATTCTGGTGGCGACGCGGCTGTGGTTGAAAGATCGTCTTGCGCGTTTGCATGCCCTGTGTACCGAATGCGCGGAGGTCGCGCTGGCGCGCGCACAGGCCGAACAATCGCTGCCGCTGCCAGGCTACACGCATCTGCAGCGCGCGGTGGTGTCGTCGCTGGGCATGTGGTGGGCAGCGTGGGCCGAAGGCTTCATCGACGACGCGCAGCGCGCGCGCGATACGCTGGCATGGGTCGATGCCAATCCGCTCGGCAGCGCCGCCGGTTACGGGGTTAATCTGCCGCTGGACCGCGATCATGTCACCGAAGCGCTGGGCTTTGGCCGCCTGCAGGTGTCGGCGGCGTACGCACAGCTGTCGCGCGGCAAGTTCGAGATGGCGGCGATCGAAGCCCTGTCGTCCGCGCTGCTGGACCTGCGTCGTCTTGCGTGGGATCTGAGTCTGTTCACCAGCGCCGAGTTCGCATTTGTTGCATTGCCGGCGCAGTACACCACCGGCAGTTCGATCATGCCGAACAAGCGCAATCCCGACGTGATCGAACTGATGCGCGCGACCTACGCCAGCGTTGCCGCGGCGCGCACCGAGATCGAACAGCTGCTGTCGCTGCCGTCGGGTTATCACCGCGACCTGCAGTTCAGCAAGGGCGCGATTGTGCATGCGTTCGGACGCGGCCTCGGCGCGTTGGAACTGCTGCCGGACCTGCTGCGCAATCTCGAATGGAAGACGGATGCGATGCGCGCCGCGCTCGATCCGTCGATGTACGCGACCGATCTTGCGGTCGAACTCGCGCGCAAAGGCCTGCCGTTTCGCGACGCGTATCAACAGGCGGCTGATCCTGCGGGTTGGGCGAAGGGCGACCCCGATGCAAGCTTGAACGCACGCGTTTCGCCCGGTGCTGCCGCGGATCTTCGGCTCGACGCGCTGCGTGCGCGATTGCTTAGCGCGTGAGGCCGTCATAAGCATGCGCATCGCATTCACCGAACAGGCGCTGCCCACGTGGAAGCGTGCGGTGCTCAAGGTTGGCAGCAGTCTGCTTGCCGGTGACGGCGGTTTGTCGCCGCAGAATGCGCAACACCTTGCCGCGTTCGTTGAGTCCTGTCAGGCGCAGGGCCGCGAAGTGGTGATCGTGTCGTCGGGCGCAGTGGCTGCGGGCCGTGCAATGCTTCACGCATCTCCGAGACCCGGCGCAGCGATGGCCGAACGTCAGGCGCTGGCGGCGCTGGGCCAGGCGAAGCTGATGGCGTTCTGGCAGGGTTTCTTCGCGAAGCCGGTCGCGCAGGTGTTGCTGACCCACGACGACGTGCGCAACCGCCGTCGCTATCTCAATGCGCAGGCGACGCTACGCGAACTGCTGCGCTGCGGCGCGCTGCCGATCGTCAACGAAAACGACACCGTGTCTGTCGATGAACTGAAACTCGGCGACAACGACACGCTGGGCGCAATCGTCGCGGCGCTGATCGATGCTGATGTGCTGTTCATCGCCACCGATATCGATGGCCTGTACGACGCCGATCCGCGCACGGTGCCCGGCGCGCAGCCGATGCAGTGCGTGACCGATCCCGGCGATGACGTGCTGGCCATGGCCGGCGGTGCAGGTTCCAAGGTCGGCACCGGCGGCATGCGCACCAAGATCCTCGCCGCGCAGCGCGCGGGTGCGGCCGGTATCGATACGGTGTTGTTCAACGGTACGCGCGAAGCGGTGTCGGTCGCGCTTGCGCAGAATCGGCTTGTCGGCACGCGCTTCGTCGCTACGCGCAGTCGCGTGGCGGCGCGCAAACACTGGCTGCGGCATGCGCCGGTGGAGGCGGGCGCGGCGATCGTGATCGATGCCGG
>JANOXT010000333.1:0-13057 GCA_031418555.1 Lysobacterales bacterium
CACAAAACATAGAATATTTTCTCTGTAAAGCAGGACTGTCTTCTTCCATCACAGCAATCATCGCTACATCCGGCCTTAATTTCGCCATGGTTTTTGCAAGTTGGGTTGGGTCTGTGAAATTTCGCTCTGACTGCTTCACTTCACACATGCGAACCAGTCCATTGTCAATCATGGTCAGATCGATATCGGTGTCAGCCTTTTCCAAGTCATCCGCAGCCTTATCAAAATATATATTTAGTGGCCCCTCAAACCAAAAAGAACTCACGTTATGCCGTTGAAGACGCCCTAGCACCCAAAATAGTGGGCCCACCCCGTGGCGTTGCAGAGATTCTCGAAGAAAACCGTTAAGTCGGAATTGCCACGGGCTGTCGACTGGTGCCGGCCGAATGTCGCCACATACCTCACATGCAATTTGCCCCTTTAGATCGTTGATGGCAATCCAGCTCCGATGCAAACACTTCCGGCATCTGTTCTCGTACCCTTGGTGCAAAACACCGAGCCGACAAAGAGTCTGCACTGACTCTCGCAAGCTCTCTATTCGCCACTGACGCTCTTCTTTAAGATCGTCATCACTCTGTTGAGATGGATTTCTCTCATCATATCGAATGGAAAGAGCATCAAAATCGGCTTTAAATTTAGCCCAACTTAAAGAACGGACATTTGTTCTTATCGAATCGGCTTCTTGAAGAACTATGTCAGACAAAGTGCGCATCTGGCTATCGATTCTCAGATCTATAGCACGAGAACCTATGCGACGAGCAAGCTTGATCTGCATAATCTCGTGGCGAGCGTCAGTTCTTTGATCGGTCGCCTGATAATCCTCCAGCTGTCTACGCCAAAACTCGTGCATTAAGACAGAACGAGCAACATTCACGCCCCCGAAGAGCTGGTAGACACCCCAAAAGTGAAGCCCTGCGTCAGATTTTCTGCTGCGGCAGCATAACTGGGGGAGTCTATGCTCAGCACTGGAGTATCGATCAAAAGGCAGCCAGTCGCGGCCACGCTGAAGGCCAGTAACGATTGCATCGTAGTCTTTCGGCAAATTTATTTTTGGCAGAGCGACATTTGCCGCTGTGAAAATGGTCAACAACCCTCTACCAGATACCCGTGGAACAAAGATTTCACCATGAGGCTCAGTGATCTGATAGTCCTGAAGAAACGCACTCGTGACGCGCAATCTACGCGGAAGCCGCCAACGATGACGCACGTTTGAGTAGGGGGAGTGATCTAGCGCCCGCTCAACATCCATGTCTACTGCCCAAGCGCCGGATGAAGGGCTGACAAGAGCCGTAGGGACATGCCGCATATGCTCTGGCTCAGGCGAGGTCAGTCGCAACTCATTTCCAACCGAAAAAGATTCCCGCCAAAGATTTTGCGACCTCCATCCATGCTGCCCCATTAAGAGAGACGCATGTTCAAGTATTTTGGCATCTGGAACACAATCCGCGACTGAAGTGATGCTCTCGTAATTGTAAGTTATCCAGACTTGGTCACTCTTGATTCGCTCTGTCAACAACAACAGCTCTTCTTGGCTCAGACTCAACGATCGCAGTGTTGCACGATTTTGTCCGCCTCCGGCGTCGCCACTAACATGATTTCGACGGCGCATAAAATCACGAAGAGCATTGACGAAAAGAGGGTCGTCAAAATTCAATCGCGCTATACACAAGTCAACATTGCTGCCATCGCGCCATGCCGGCATCTTAGCGCGTGAGTTCCAATAGAAGATTCTATCTTCGACACTATCTCCAACAACGATATTGAAGCTTTCACCCCAGCGATGATCGCCCAAGCTAAGGCGTGGAGTTAATAGTGAAGATAACTGAGCGACGCCAATAATTCTTCCATCCGTAGCCATTGTATTAAGGAGGGAGTTTACATCGGGTACAGTTGTATCATTGCTGCTAATGTAGCGCTGCCTTGGCTGCATTTCATCTTCTGGAATCACATAAAGCATGGAGCCTGATTCAGAGAGGTGGCTGCGCATAAGGTTGCGAAGCCGTGTGGGTGCAAATCCAAAACTATCCGATATGAACCGATTTCTTTCCATATTCCGCATTGCGCCAAGAAGGCGCGCTCTGTGAACACCATCAATAGCGCTGGGTACACTTGCCAGCGGTAGCAATGTGTCGACTGTGAGCGGCGAGACAGAAGGACTAGGCCTGACATTCGTGTGCTCATCATCCTCTGCTTTCCAGTGATACTGAAGCGAGGAAGGATAAATTGATTCATGAAAATGTATTTGCTTTTCTGGCGTTAGATTCACATACGAGTAAATAAAATCAGGGTCAAATTCTTTCAGCCACGGGACATAGGCAGGATGCGGCTCGCCATTTACAAATGGGACGATTAGTGAGAAACGTCCGCCCCATATTGAAAATGCGTAACTAAAGATTGCGTCAAGCACGGGATGAGACGCTTCATCCAGAGCAACAAAAAATGCAAATCGAATAGGCCTTGCTCGACTAAGAACCTGTGTTTGCGTTTGCTCCATTTTAATGTTCCTCAGGAAATAAGGTTGCCTCAATGCAGCATAATTAGCGCGGCAGAAATTGATGAATTAATGTTCCACAATTCACTTTGAACCGAGCGATCATTGGCGTCGTCGCCAAACCCAATCAATCAAAATCCCGCAACTCCAACGAAATCGCATCCGGATCCCCCGCTTCGATCGCGCGTGCCACCGCGCTGTGTTCGGCCGCTTCGACCCAACTGCGCAGATCGCGCCCGCTTTTGCCGTCGGCGCGTGCGGCGAGTGCGCGGGTGCCGGCATCGACATCGAAGCGCAGCGGTTTTCCGGCCAGCATCACCGCCAGCAGCTGGCGCGCGCCGTCGCGGTCGGGCAGCGGAATTTCGATCTGTTTGGGCAAGCGCGACAATACGGCGGCGTCGATCTGGTCGCGGCGGTTGGTGGCGGCGAGCACGAACACCGGCTGCGTCTGCGCGGCGATGCCGTCCATTTCCTGCAGCAGCTGGCCGACGATTTCGGTGAGGATGGCGTCGGACTGCCCGCCGCGGGTTGCGGCGATGATGTCGAGTTCATCGATGAACAGCAGCGACGGTGCCGATTCGCGCGCGCGCTCGAACAGCTCGCGCACTTTCTGTCCGCTCTGGCCCAGATAACCCTGCTTGATATCGGCGGTGGACGCGGCGATGAAGCGCAGACCGGTTTCGTTGGCCAGCGTGCGCGCGATCTGGGTCTTGCCGGTGCCGGGCGGGCCGTACAGCAGCAGGCCGCGCGGCACGCCGATGCCGCGCTTGCGGAACGCCTCGGCGTGCTGCAGCAGGCCGCTGGTGGTCTTGAGTTCCTTCATCGTGGCGTCTGACAGGATCAGCGTGTCCCAGCGGGCGTGCGCGTCGGTCGCGGTGGAGCCCTGTTTGCGCATCGCAGTCGTGAACGCGGCCATGGCGTCGTCGCCGATCGGCGTTTTGATGCCGTGCTCGCGCACCACGCGTTTGGAGAGGCTGCTCAGGTCGCGTCCGGACATGCCCAGGGTCAGCGCTTCGGTCTGCGCTGGCAGCGGCGGTGGGATGCCCAGCCGCGCGAATTCCTTGGCGAGGATTTCCAGCCGCTGCAGGCCGCTGGGCAGGCCGATTTCGAGCTGGTCTTCGAAGCGCGACATCAGCGCGGCGTCGATCAGATCGCGGCGATTGGTCGCACCCACCACCCAGACGTTCGACTGGCGGTCGAACCCGTCCCACTGCGCGAGGAATGCGGTGACGATTTCCTCGACAAAGCTGTCGGTGCCCACGCCGCCGCGGCGGCCGAACACGCCTTCGCATTCGTCGACGAAAATCACCGCGCGCGGCTCGCCGCGTGCCTTGCTCCAAAGCGCCTTGACGTTCTCGCCGCTCTGGCCGATGTAGCCCGATTTCAGATCGGTGAGCGACAGCGAAAAAAACGCGCAGCCCATGCTGTCGGCGAAGGTCCGCGCGATCAGCGTCTTGCCGGTGCCCGGCGGGCCGTACAGCAGCAGGCCGCGGGTCGCTGAGGCGCTGCCGCTGGCGAAATGCCCGGCCAGCGAGATCAGCCGCGCTTTGACGGCCATGTCCAGCGAGACCGCTGCCCAGGCCCGCGCAGGATCGACCGCCGCCTTCGGCTGGATCTGGCCGGAGCGGACCGCGAGGCTGCGCTCGATGCGTTTGGCGTGTTTGCCGTTGCGCTGGCAGGCCTCATCGAAGGCGACCGCCAGGGCGCGCACGGACGGCGGTAACGGCGGGAAGGCATCGCTCTGGAACAGGTCGCGGTCCCAGATGATCGCCGGCAGGCGCCCGACGGTGCGCAGCGGAATGATGCCCAGGCCGCGCCCATGGGCATCGCTGATCGAGATCACGATATCGCCAGGTTCGACCCCGCGCGCGCTGCGCCATGCTTCCCAACCGAAACCGGTCGGCGTGTCCCGGGTACGCGCGACCATGTAGACGAAGGGGAAACCGGTGTCGCCTTCCCGATGCTCCAGGCGCATCAGGCGGAAGCGGCATCGCAGCAGCGCAAGCTGCGGAACCACCAGGCGCTCGATGACGACCAGCGCGACGATCGCAGCGCCCACCCACCACGGCGACACCCGGGGCATGGGCGAGACCGATGGCAGGAACGGCATCCAGATCGACAGCTGTGGCAGCCATGTGGTGCCGACAGCGGCGGCGATCATCAGCACCACGATCAATACCAGCCACGTGGACGGCATGCCCGTCGTCACAGTGCGGCCACGTTCGCGCGCGTACCTGGGGCGCGCCAGCAGGCGGCGCATGCCGTGCGTGGCGTAATGCCAGCGCAGCGTGCGGTCGATCCGTCGCGCGAACGTCTGCAGTTCAGCTTCCATGCGCTGAAGATCGTCGCCTGCCGGCCCCTGCTGCGGATTCACGTCCCTGCCTGTCCTGTCATGCACTGAGAAGTCCGATCATAGCCCGCAGGCGCGTCCCGACTGCAGCGTGCCGACTGCAGCGGTTCGGCTGGGGGGTCTTTTACGCTATGGTGCACGACGCCCGGCGAGTTCAGGCAAGCCACGACCAGGGAAGGTCACATGATCGCAGCATTATCGACAGCGCGTTCTGTCGTCGTGAATGCTTTTTTTCCGCCTTATTGCGTCATGCGATCACGACGGTATGCCGTCGCGCGCCGCCCTCAGGGAAAGAATTCCACCCATGGCCATTCTCAGTTTCAACGGACGCGTGGAGATCGCGGTTGAGCGTTTGCGCGCGAAATTTCCCGATGCCCAACTGCTGGAAGCGGTGGGTACGGCATCGGCAGGCCTGATCGAGCATCCTTCGGCGATCGATCATCTGCATGTGGTGTTTCTGCGCGGCGATACGATGCTGCTCATCGAAGAAACCGGCTACGGCGAATTCGGCAATGCGGTCGAACTGGATGTCGAAGCGCCGGAGGCCTCGGCCACGCTGGCATGGCCGGTCGACATGGATCTGCCGGATGCCGACCGTCTCAAGGAACAGTTCGGCTACAGCGATCCCTACGCCAGCGTCGCGCTGCGCGTCCCGCAGGGCGTGATGTGGGCGAATGCGTCGTTCGTATTCGGCGGCAACGCGCAGTGCGCGGATGTGATCGTCGATACCGTGACCGGCAAGGTGCGCGCCAGCGGTTGACTGATGTTGCTGCGCGTCGAGGCAATCGACGCGCAGGACTGGCGGGGGATAAACAAAAAACCTCTGTCATCCCTCGCCCCGATCAAGTCGGGGATTCGGGATGACAGCTCAATGCAATCATCGCCGGCGCCTTGGCGAACCGCCGCGTGTCCGCCACTGGGCTCAAAGAATCGACAGCGTCTTTTCCTTGCGTTCGGCCAGCCGTTTTTCCAGGTAGTGGATATTCTGGCCGCCGGTCTGGAAACCGACGTCTGCCATGATCCGCTGCTGCAGCGCGATGTTGGTCTTGATGCCATCGACGACCATCTCGCTCAGCGCGACTTTCATCCGCGCAATGGCGGTTGCCCGGTCGGGGCCGTGCACGATCAGTTTGCCGATCATCGAATCGTAGTTCGCCGGCACCCGGTAACCTTCATAGATGTGCGAATCCACGCGCACGCCGGGACCGCCTGCAGCATGGAAATGTTTGATCAGACCGGGTGAGGGCATGAACGTGTCGGCGTCTTCGGCGTTGATGCGGCATTCGATGGCGTGACCGTTGAGCACGATGTCGCTCTGGCGGATCGACAGCTTCTGGCCCGAGGCGATCATCAGCTGTTCTTTCACCAGATCGATACCGGTGATCAGCTCGGTGACCGGGTGTTCCACCTGGATGCGGGTGTTCATTTCGATGAAATAAAAGCGGCCGTCTTCGTACAGGAACTCGAAGGTACCGGCGCCGCGATAGCCAATGCGCACGCAGGCTTCGGTGCAGACTTTGCCGATCTCGGCGCGCTGCTCGGGGGTGATCCCGGGCGCGGGCGCTTCTTCCACGACTTTCTGATGGCGACGCTGCATCGAGCAATCGCGTTCGCCCAGATGGATCGCGCCGCCCTGGCCATCGGCCAACACCTGGATCTCCACGTGACGCGGGTTTTCGAGGAATTTCTCCATGTAGACCTGTTCGTTGCCGAACGCGGCCTTGGCCTCCGACTGCGTGGTCTGGATGGCGTTCTCAAGCGCGGCTTCGGTGTGCACCACGCGCATGCCGCGCCCGCCGCCGCCGCCTGCGGCCTTGATGATCACCGGGTAGCCGATCGTGTTGGCGATGCGCGCGTTTTCGGCCGCATTGTCGTCGAGCGGGCCGCCGCTGCCCGGCACGCAGGGTACGCCGGCGGCCTTCATCGCGCGGATCGCTTCGACCTTGTCGCCCATCATCCGGATGGTTTCGGCGCGCGGCCCGATGAAGATGAAACCGGAGGACTCCACGCGTTCGGCGAAGTCGGCGTTTTCGCTGAGAAAACCGTAGCCCGGATGGATCGCCTGGGCATCGGTGACCTCGGCGGCGGCGATGATCGCCGGCATGTTGAGGTAGCTGTCCTTCGAGGCCGCCGGGCCGATGCACACCGACTCGTCGGCCATCGCCACGTGTTTGAGATTGCGGTCGACGGTGGAATGCACTGCGACCGTCTTGATGCCCAGCGCGTGACATGCGCGCAGGATCCGCAGCGCGATCTCGCCGCGGTTGGCGATAACGACTTTATCCAGCATGGCGCCGCCCTCAGCCGATCACGAACAGAGGCTGGTCGAATTCGACCGGCTGGCCGGTGTCGCACAAAATCGCCAGCACCGTGCCGGAGACATCGGCTTCGATCGGATTGAACATTTTCATCGCTTCGACGATGGCGAGCGTTTCGCCCTGCTTGACCGCTTGACCGATCTTCACGAACGCGGGTTTGTCCGGCGACGGCGATATGTAGAACATCCCGACCATCGGCGAGCGCACGATGTGGCCGTCGGGCAGTTCCGGGCCGGCTCGGCCGCTGTTGGACGCTTCCACCGATGCATGCGCCGGCATCGCCGCGTGCTGCGCAGCGCGCGGGGCGTGCTCCAGATGCATCGGCGCCGGCGCGGGCAGGCTCATCGCGACGCCGCCGCGTGGCAGACGGGCGAGACGTACGGATTCCTCGCCTTCCTTGATTTCGATTTCTGCGAGGTTCGACTCTTCCAGTAGGTCGATCAATTTCTTGATTTTGCGCAAATCCATATGATGTGTTCTCGCTAGGTTGACCGGCGCCTGGGCGCCGGTATCGGTTCAGGGGGAAGGGGTTTGCAGACGGTGGATCGCGGCGGCCAGCGCCAGGCCGTAGCCCAGCGGGCCGAAGCCGGCGACGATGCCCACCGCAAGGTCTGTGAAATAACTGGTGTGACGGAAGGGTTCGCGAGCGTGCGGATTGGACAGATGCACCTCGATGAAGGGAATGCCGACCGCGGACAAGGCATCACGGATGGCGACCGACGTGTGGGTGAAGGCGGCCGGGTTGATCAGGATGAAGTCGACATTGCCGCGCGCCGCCTGAATGCGGTCCACCAGTGCGTGTTCGGCGTTGGACTGGAAGCTTTCCAGCGCATGTCCGGCGGCGATGGCACGGTCGGCCAGGTCCGCATCAATCGCGGCGAGCGCCGTATGCCCGTAGATTCCGGGCTCCCGGGCGCCAAGCAGATTCAGATTGGGGCCGTGCAGAACAAGCAGTCGCGCCATGAAGCCGGTCCAGGATTGGGGCAGTCAGTCTGCTCGAAAGCCGGAGTAGTGTCCAGATCGGCGACGTTCGGCCCTTTTCAAGCGTCTGTTTGAAACGTGATTCGGTTTGAGAGTGGGCTGAGGCCACAAAAAGTTACGGCCCCGGCATTGCTGCCTGGGGCCGTCGCCCTGCACGGGTTGTACGGTGTGTCGATGGCCGGCGCGTTGCCGGTGGCGACGTGCGGTAGGCGCTGGAGCATCCTTGCCGCGGGATTGGGGTAGGGCGCGATGCGGTCAGCGATTCCGGGCGGCCGAACACAGCGTCGAGATGGTCGTAGCGCAGTGACGGGTGAGGCTGGCTAGCAGGCCAGGATTGGTCTCATGGCCGGTTGCGGTCAGCATCACCATCTGCTGGCCCGGGCGCGGCACCCGCTGGATCACCGCGATGCCGGCATCGGTCTGCATGACCAGCTCGATGAAGCCGTGCTGGCCCAGGTCGCGGGTCAGGGTTTCGGCCATGTTCGACAGCGAGCTGGCGACGGCCGCCAGCCGTGGTGCGTCCAACATCGGCGCAGCTGCATGGGCCAGATGATGGCCGTCCAGAGTCGACAGCACGCAAGCCTGTCCATCGGGAATGCCGGCCAGCATGCCGTGCATGGCGCGAACCACGTCGTTGTACCGGCTGTACTCGAAGTACTTGCCGAACAGCCGACTTTGCACAGGAAACGGGACAGTATTGGCGGACATTGAAAAGACCTTGGCGGGCGGGCGGACGCGATACCGCGGCCGTGAACTGGGCCCGTCGCAGGTGCGATGGGTTTGCTCAAAGCACAAGCATCGTTCGTGCCAAGTGCACGATGCCTGCCCCCATGGCCTGCCGACCGGGGTCGAATTGCGAATGTGTCGCAAAAAGGACGGTTTGGGCCCGTCTACTGGGGACGCGGTCGGAAATCCCCTGTGAAACCGCTGCGTCGTGACCTGTCGCTGCGGGTCAAGCGGGTGCCGTGCTGTGTCGTTTATGCCCTGGCGGAGAAATGTCAGGTTTTGCCGGGTTTGGCGTCACGGCCCTGGCCTTGAGTATCCCGGTTGCTCAGCGGAGCTCGATGGCGGTGAAGGCATCCAGTTCTCCGGCCGCAAACGGGCCGATCCGCTGTCTCAACAGGCGTCCGTCGGCGCCGACGAGCACCGAGTAGGGCAGCACGCCTTTGCGATTGCCCAGGCGCACGCTGGCGTCGGCCTGGCCCGGTGTATCCATGAGAATCGGATAGTGCACCTGGATCCGGATCAGGAATTCGCGGACCGCGGCGGGATCGTCCAGGGCGATACCGATGACCTGTACGCCGGTTGTCCCCTGCCGCGCGCTGAAACGCTGCAATTCGGGCATTTCATCGATGCACGGGCCGCACCAGCTCGCCCAGACATTGATCAGCAGCGGCCGTCCGGTCCAGGTGTCGGGAACCAGGACGGTGTTACCGGCCAGATCGGGAAGTGACAGCGATGGCACCACTTCCCCGCGTTTCGCCACGACCAGACCGGCTGGCAGCGGCGGGGCGCCGGCATCCATCGCGTTCTGCAGCACCTGCTGGCCGAAACGGCTCCGCCACAGTGGCCCCGGGCCGGAGACCAGCAGGCCGGCGACAGCGCCCAGCGTGGCTGCCAGAACGGCGACGATCAGAACGATGCGGGTGTTCAATCCGACGCGCTCACTTCGATGCGGCCCGCTCCAACGCAGCGCGCATCGTCCGCGGCGTCAGCAGCGTCGGCAGCAGGGTGCCTTCGCCGCCGCCGCGCGGATACACCACATACAGCGGCACGCCGACGGCTCGATAGCGCTGCAGGTATGCGGTGATCGCGGGATCGACATCGGTCCAGTCGCCCACCATGTAGACCGCGTTCGCGGCCTGCAGCGCATCGCGAAATCCCTCGCGGCCGAACACTGCTTTTTCGTTCGCCTTGCAGCTCACGCACCAGTCGGCGGTCATGTTCACCAGCACCACGCGTCCGGATTTGCGCAGATCGGTGAGGCGCTGTTCCGAGAACGGTATCGACAGGGTCTTCGAAGACTGCTCGGTGGCGCGCAGGGTGTTCGCCGGCAGCTGCCAGATCGACCAGAGCGGCCACAGCGCCGCCAGCATCGCGATGACGGCGGCGTATCGGGCCCATCGCGCGCTGCGCAGCTGCGCATGGGTCCACGCCCACGCCGCGAATGCCAGCAGCACCGCCGCCAACGCCCACAGCGCCACGGCGTCGGCGCCGCGCTGCTTCGCCAGCACCCACACCAGCCACACCGCGGTGAAGTACAGCGGGAATGCCAGAAGCTGTTTGAAGGTGTCCATCCATGCGCCCGGCTTGGGCAGCAGGCGCGCCAGCGCCGGAATGTAGGCGATCAGCAGGAACGGCGCCGCAAGGCCCAGCCCCAAGCCGAAGAACACCAGCAGCGCCGACGCGGTGGACGCGGTGAACGCCCAGGCCAGCGCCTGGAACATCATCGGCGCGGTGCACGGCGCCGCCACCACCACCGCCAGCACGCCAGTGAAGAAATCCCCGGACGCGCCGCTGCGGTTCGCAAGCGTCTGGCCCATGCCCACCCAGCGACCGGTCAGCGTCCATACGCCCGACAGGCTCAGCCCGAACAGGAAAACGATCAGACCCAGCACGGCAACCACGCCCGGCTGCTGCATCTGGAAGCCCCAGCCCAGCGCCAGGCCCGCATTGCGCAGCGCCAGCACCATCGCCCCCAGCGCGATGAAGCTCACCAGCACGCCGGCGGTGTACCAGCGCGCATGCGCCCGGGCGCGCTCGCGGGTGTCGTTGCTTTCGATCAAGCCCAGCACTTTGATCGACAGTACCGGCAGCACGCAGGGCATCAGGTTGAGGATCAGCCCACCCAGCAGCGCAGCGACGAAGGCGAGCAGGAGATTCGTTTTCATCCCGAAAACGCGCAGTTCCGGTGCGGCGGGCGCGACGACGGCGGCGGATTCGACCGGCACCGATGGCGAGGTTTCGCCTGTCGCGCTGGCATCATTGACAGCCGCCGTTGCCGCAGCGGCGACGGTCGTGCTGTCGGGCACCGCAGTTGCGGACCCCGTACTGTCGACGGCGGTTGCCTTGCCCACCTCGCCGCGCGGCAGCATCAGCCGTACCGCGCGCGTCATCGGCGGGTAGCAGATGCCGTCGGTCTGACAGCCCTGGAAGCTCGTGCGCAGCGTGACGGTCTGCGCGTCGGTGCGGGTGCGGCGCAGCGATACCGGCACTTCGACCGGATCGAAATAAACGATGACATCGCCGAAATGCTCGTCGCGATGCGAGGCGCCTTTCGGCCACATCGGTGCCGCGAGTGCAATGCCGTCGGCATCAAGCTTGAACGTGCTGCGATCGCGATACAGGTAGTAGCCCGGGGCGGGCGTGAACCGTACCAGCAGGCTGTTGCCGTCGACGACGATGGCATCGAAGCCGAAGGCCTGGTCTTCCGGCAGCGGCCCGGCTTTTCCGGCATTGCCGAACAGGCCGCCCAGCGCATTGGCGCCCGACGTGCCTGCGCGCGGCGACAGCGGGTTGAAGCTGCCGGCGTCAGCGGCCGTTGCAGTGGCTGCGCCCGGCAGCGCGACCAAGAGCGTGCGGGTCTGCGGCGGGTAGCAGATGCCCAGATCCGCGCAGCCCTGATACTTCACGGTGAGCGATACCGTCGCGCCCGCGCCTGCAATACCCGGCAGCGTGGCGGTCAGCGCATGGCGATAAGTCTGGGTCTTGCCGAAATACTCGTCCTCGTGCGGCTCGCCGGCCGGAAGCTGCAGCGCGCCGCTGCGCACGGCCGCCGCCGCCGGTTTCACCGAGGTGCGGTGACGGTAGAGGTAGTAGCCGTCGGCGATCTTCCACTGGATCCGCACCGCATCCGGGGCAGCCGCTTCGGCGCTGACCGCGAACGCCTGATCGACTGGCAGCAGGTCCGATTCGTCGACCGCCAGCGCGGGCATCGCGATGAAAAGCAGCAAAAACGCCAGGGGACTTACGAGGCGTCGGGCGAGTGGGGGCATGGGGATCGGGTCCGGGGCGCGGGGGTGCAGCAGTGGGTCCGCAGGGCGTCAGTGTAGGGACACGGACCGGGCTTCGACAGTCTCCGCACCCCACCGTTCCCTGCGCAACAGTGGCTCTTGTCTTCCGCGGCGCGGTTCTGCGGAGTTCACAGCGACGGGCGTTTCGCCCGGGTGCGGCCCAGACGCTTTGCGGTGAGCTCTTCGACGATTTCCACCAGCGCGATGCGTGTGCGCGGCGACGCTTCGCGGAATGCCTGCACCAGCCGCAGTTCGAGCATGTCTTCGATCAGGATGGCGTCGGCGGCCGAAACCGAGTCCAGCATCGCATCCTCGGACAGCTGCATCTTGCCGCGACCGGTCGCCAGCCATTCGAACGTGATCCCGGCGACCACTGCCACCGACCGGAGATGTTCGACGCTGGGATTCTTCCCCTGAGGCGACTCCCAGTGGCTGACTGCGCTTCTCTGCACGCCGATCGCTTCCGCCAATTTGGCTTGCGACATGCCTGCGTGACGGCGTGCCAATCGGATTCGGTCTTGGGAATTCATTTTTTTGTGATTCAGTTCACTGAACGGGGCTTGGATGCTGCTGTCGAAACACTTCCGTTGAAGATATACGAATTGCTATCGATATTCACCTCGCTACCAATGTTGTCCTAACACTGTCCGCTTTTGGTAGCATGCCACCATTGATAGCATGCGAATCAGTCAGATAGCGCATTTTCCTGAAGTGCGCTCACCGGGATTGGCCGTTTTTGGCGGACCCCCCATCTTCACACCAGAAACCACATCGGTATTCTTCTCCCAGCCGGTAAGGACGCTGGCTGCAATACGGAGGTTGCAAGGGGGGGAACGCACCTGCACGGGTGACGTCAGGATGATCTTCTCCGGAAGCGCGCACTATATGTGCGCGCTTTTTTTTG
>JANOXT010000334.1:0-5330 GCA_031418555.1 Lysobacterales bacterium
GAGGAACAAAAAGAAAGACCCGCCGAGGCGGGTCTTTCAGATACAACTTGTAACGCGTTCCGAAGAACGAAGAATTACTTCTTCGCGGCTTCAGCAGCGGCGCCGGCCTTGTCGGCCATTTCGCCGGCCTTGTCGGCCATCGCGCCGGCCTTGTCGGCCATGGCGCCAGCAGCGTCGGCGGCACCAGCAGCGGCGTCGGCAGCGCCGGCGGTCGCGGTGGTGGCAGCGTCGGCACCAGCAGCAACGGCAGCGTCGCCGGCAGCGACGGCAGCGTCACCAGCGGCAGTCGCAGCGTCGCCGGCAGAGGTGGCGGCGTCGGCAGCGGCATCGCCAGCGGCGGCAGCGTCTGCAGAGGCGTCTGCGGCTTCGGTAGCGGCTTCGGCGGTCGCGTCAGCGGTTTCTTCGGCCTTGTTGCAAGCCGACAGAGCGAGGACGCCGGCGGCGAGGAGTACGTAAAGCTTCGTATTCATGCTTTTCTCCAAAGGAGTTGTCTGAAGGGAAATAAAGGGTCAGGCAACGCCAGTGCGCGTGGCAGTCCGGCATTCGCCGGCTTGTGTTCGTTCACTGACTTACTTGGTGCTTGCCAGCACCATGAAAAAGCCGCAAGTAATTCTGCGGCCTCGTCATTGTAGCAACCAATCCAGCGATATGAAGCAATGCTGAATCAGTTGGTCTTGGCGGCGTCGGCGGCTTTACCGGCGGCGTCGGCGGCGGACTCAGCAGCGTCAGCGGCATTTTCAGCAGCATCGGCAGCTTTATCGCCAGCTTCGGTGGTGCCGGCAGCGGCGGCATCGGCAGCGCTGGTGGTAGCGGCGTCGGCAGCGGCAGCGGCGGATTCGGCAGCGGCCTTGGCGGCATCTGCACTGGCGGTATCGCCAGCAGCAGCGGCCTCGGTGGCGGCGCCGGCGGCTTCAGTCGAAGCTTCAGCGGCTTCGGCCGCAGAATTTTCGGCCTGGTCTTTGTTGGTGCAGGCGGTCAGGGCAAAGCCCAGGGCCAGAGCAATCAGCATCTTGTTCAGGGTCATGGCGAAGTCCTCGTCAGTAAGGGTGGGGGGTCTGTCTGTATTGCGACGCATCCAATGCGTACGGCCACATGATGACAAGCCGGCAGCCGCTGTCAAGCGGCCGTGTCCGGTTTTCCCCCGTTTCCGCGTTTCAGGGTCTTATGGCAGTTCTACGGCGATCGCCGTTGCTTCGCCGCCGCCGATGCACAGCGAGGCCACGCCGCGCCTTCCGCCCGTCGCATGCAGCGCTGCAATCAGCGTAACCACCAGACGCGCACCGCTGGCGCCGATAGGATGGCCGAGCGCACACGCACCGCCACGGATATTCAGTTTTTCGTGCGCGATGCCGAGATCTTTCATCGGTGCCATCGCGACGCACGCAAACGCTTCGTTGATTTCGAACAGATCGACATCGGCGACCGTCCAGCCCGCTTTTTCAAGCACATTCGCGATCGCAGCGATCGGCGCTGTGGTGAACCACTCAGGCGCCTGCGCATGCGTTGCGTGCGCCACGATCCTGGCGAGCGGCTGCAGTCCGCGACGCGCGGCTTCATCCGAGGACATGATCACCGTAGCGGCAGCGCCGTCGGAAATTTTCGATGACGATGCTGCGGTCAATACGCCGTCCTTGCCGAACGCTGCGCGGAGGGTCGGGATCTTCGACGGATCGATCTTGCCGGGCTCTTCGTCGACATCGACCACCACTTCCCCTTTGCGTGTAACCACTGTCACCGGGGCGATTTCCTCCCTGGAGGCGCCCTCAGCGATCGCTTTCTGGGCACGGGCGACACTTTCGGCGGAAAACGCGTCCACTGCAGCGCGGTCGAAACCGTATTTGGCGCAGGTGGCGTCGCCGAAGACGCCCATGGCCTGCTTGTCGTAGGGATTGGTCAAGCCGTCCCAAGCCATGTGGTCGAGCAATTCGCCGCTGCCGTAGCGGATGCCGGTGCGCGAGCCGTTCAGCAGATGCGGGGCGTTGGTCATCGATTCCATGCCGCCCGCGACGACCACGTTCGCCGAACCGGCCTTGATCAGATCATGGGCGAACATGATCGCCTTCATACCCGAGCCACAGACTTTATTGATGGTGGTGCAGCCCGCGGAGACCGGGATCTTGGCCGCCAGCGAGGCCTGGCGGGCCGGCGCTTGGCCAAGACCAGCCGGCAACACGCAGCCCATGATGACTTCGTCGACCTGGTCCGGCGCGACGCCCGCCTGCTCCAGCGCGCCCGAGATGGCGGCAGCGCCCAGTGTCGGCGTGGGCACGCCGGTGAACTGGCCCAGAAAGGAACCGATGGCGGTGCGTTTGGCACCGACGATGACGATATCGGACATGTGGAACTCCGTGGCGGTTGCGCAATCCCTGCGCGGATCGGGGCCGGCGCCGGTAAGCCCGGGCCGTAACCGGGCGATTATGCGACTCGTGCTGCACTGCCGCAAATATCGCCCTGTCAGCGATCAGTCGAGAGCGCCTGCAGGCCGGGATCCGTGCTGCCGTCGCGCTGGCGCAATCCAGAATACGGTGTTGATCCAGAAGCAGGTGCTGGGCGCCGGATTGCGCCGGGACGACGGCCTTCCAGCCGCCCGTCTGTCTGTCTGCGGTCAAAGCAGGCGTTGGGTAATCGCCTTCAGCACCGCGTGGGTACGGTCGCGGCAGTCCAGTTTCACCAGCAGCTCGGACATGTAGTTTTTCACTGTGCCTTCGGAAAGATGCAGGCTGCGCGCGATCTCCTTGTTGGAGTAGCCGCCGGCGACCAGACGCAGGATCGAGCGCTCGCGTTCGGTGAGCCGCAGTTTGGGGTCGCCGGTCGCCGTGTCGGTCCATGCGGCGCGGACCGGGCCCAGACTGACCGGCTGGAGCAGGGTTTCGCCGGCCGCGACCCGCAGGATCGCAGTCTTCAGATCTTCGGGTGAGGCGTCCTTGAGCAGGAAGCCCTGCGCCCCGGCCTCCACCGCGTGCATCATCAGATTCGGGTCGTCGAACGTGGTGAGCAGAATCACCGGGGTGGCGTCGCCGCGCGCGCGCAGTTCGCGCAGCAGGCCCAGCCCGCCCAGCCCGGGCATGCGGATATCGCTGACGATCAGATCCACGGGCCGCTGCGGCAGCGCCGCGAGCAGCCGTTCGGCGTCCGGCGCCTCCAGCGCGATATCCACGCCAAGATCCGACAGCAGGCTCGACAGGCCGCGCAGGACCAGCGCCTGGTCGTCGCACAGGGCAATACGTACCGCGCGTGGCAAGGTCATGCCGTATGCCCGGGAATGGAGCCGAGCGGAATCCGCGCCACTACCCGCAGTCCGCGCGGAGGTGTGGATGTAACGTCGAGGGTGCCGCCGACGCCATCCAGCCGCTCGCGCATCCCGGTCAGGCCATTGCCGAATACGATCCTGGCGGGCGAGGCGCCATCGTTCTCGACCAGCAGCTCAAATGCATGTTCGATCCGCCGCAGACGCAGGTGGATTTCGCCGGCACGGCCGTGGCGAAGGGCGTTGGTGATGGCTTCCTGTGCGCAGCGCAGCAGGACTTCGGCCTGCTCGATATCGTCCACGCGCAACTGGTCTTCGATCTCGATGACGATGCTCACGCCGGGCATCGGCTGCGCCAGCGCTTCCAGCGCCGCACGCAGGTCCAGGCCATCGTGTGCGCGCAGCGTGGAGACAACCTGGCGGATCTGGGCCAGCAGATCGTCAGCCAGCGTGGTCGAGATCAGCAGCTCTTCGCGTCCTGCCAGCGCAGGGTCGCGGGCAAGTCTTGCCAGGTTGAGTTTGAGCGCGGTCAGGCTGTGGCCGGCGACATCGTGCAGCTCGCGTGACAGCTTGAGGCGCTCGCCGGCGCGCGCGGATTCTTCCAGCAGGCGTCGGGTGGCCAGGAGTTCCGTATTGACCTGCGCGAGGTGCTCGCGGGCGCGTTCGCGGGTGCCGGCGTAGTGTCCGGTCAGCGCAGCGAAGGCTTGGAAGCCGATGATCGGGAGCATCGACAGCAGCACCTGGCCGACGGGACCGCCGCGCGACACCCACAGCGCGGCGATGGCTGCGTTCAACGCCAGCATGTACACGATAGCCATGCGCGGCGACAGCAACAGCACCAACTGGCCGGCGACCACGATCAGCAGCACCACGGTCATGCCGTTGCCCAGCAGCCATTCGGCCAGAACCACCAGCAATCCCTGGGTCAGCACGTTCCACAGCGCCACATGCGCGTTGCCCGGCGCACGGCGCGAGGCCGACACCACAAACAGGGCGATCATCGCCACCAGTGCAGCCAGACCCGCCCATTCGCGAGGATCGGCGGTGTGCAGTTTTGCCGGGTCCAGGGTGGCGACGCAGATCGCTGCCCAGGTGACATAGGCGGCCAGATTCAGCGGCGTGAACATGCGCTGCAGCAGCGAACCCTCATGCGATTGCAGAGCGCGGCCGGGCGGCATTTGGTCATCTGGAGACATGCCGGCAGCATGGCAGCGATGGGTCGACAGCGGAAGGCGGCGTGCGCAGAAGGTGACTTTTCTCACCCCCTGCGGGTGACCTTGGGCATGTGCCCGCAAGCGCCCGCGATCCGGAGACTATGCCTGTCATCAACGCGCACGCATCAACGGAGCGACTCCATGGATACCGCCTACAAGTCCCTGCTTTTTATCCATGGCCTCAGCGGTCTGGTCGCGTTGATCACCTTCTGGATGGCCGCGTTCGCCAAGAAGGGCTCGACGCTGCACGTACGCGTCGGCAAAAGCTATCTGTTGGCGATGCTGGGCATCGTGATCACTGCGCTGCCGATGTCGGCCATCATCGCGAGCCGCGGCAACTACGCGACCGCGGTGTTTCTCACTTATCTGGTTGTCATCACCGCAAGTTCGATGTGGGTGGGCCGGCTTGCCATCCGCAGCAAACGCGACCAGGTTGCCTTCCGCGGACGGACATACGTTGCGGTCGCGGTGCTGAATCTGATCGCTTCGGTAGCGTCGTTTGCGATCGGTCTGCACCTGTCTGAAGTGCTGTTGATGGGGTTCAGCGCCGTCGGCCTGCACAATGGCACGGGGATGCTGATCCGTCGCTTCCGTCCGCTGACGATGACGCGCTGGTGGATGAAGGAACACATCGCTGCGATGGTGGGCTGCGGCGTCGCGACCCATATCGCTTTTCTTGCGATCGGCATGAATCGCATCATCGATATGCTGGGCGTCAAGGCGCCTGGCTGGTACGGCTTGATCGCGTGGTTCGGGCCGCTGGTCGTGGCCGTGGTGTGCGGTTTATGGTTGACCCGAAAGTATGTGCCGAAGACGCAGCCGGGCGCAGCGGTCGCCAGTCGGGTCTGATTCGACAGCGCGTAACAGAC
>JANOXT010000335.1:0-5262 GCA_031418555.1 Lysobacterales bacterium
CTTGCAGGGAGGAGGGAACGCGAAGGCGAAACGTGTAGGACCCGGATGAGCCACGAGTCAGATAGTGGGGGATACGCATCGGAAGTGTCCCGATTAGTGTCCCGCCAGCGATTTCGAACATAAGAAAAAAGCCGTCTAAAATCAACGGCTTATCTCATTTGGCGGAGAGGGGGGGATTCGAACCCCCGGTACGCTCACACGTACGCCTGATTTCGAGTCAGGTACATTCAACCGCTCTGCCACCTCTCCGAAGGGGCTCGCAGCGCTGGACATCAGCCCACCGCTGCGGGGCGCCATCATAAGGGGCAGGGCGTCCGGGGACAAGGCGCGTACACTGGCGGCCTCTTTTCTGCCATTCCGATCACACCGCCATGTCCGAAATCCTCGCCCCCGTCTCGTTCGGCGAACTGCTCGACAAAATCGCCATCCTCCAGATCAAATCCGAGCGGATGACCGACCCGGCCAAGCTGACGAATGTACGCAATGAATTGTCCGCGCTCGAGAACAGCTGGATGGCGCACCCGGCCGCCGGCCATGACATCGGCCGACTCCGCGCCCAGCTGAAAGCAGTCAACGAGCGGCTCTGGGTGATCGAAGACGATATCCGGATCAAAGAAAAAGCCCAGGCTTTCGACGACGAATTCATCCGCCTGGCTCGCAGCGTGTACTTCGAGAACGACGAACGCGCCCGGATCAAGAAAGACATCAACCTCGCGTTGGGCTCGGCCTACGTCGAGGAAAAGTCGTATCAGGATTATCGCGCGGGCACCGCGACCTGATCGGTCGTATTGACGTCCGCTCAGCGGATGACATCGACGTACCGTTCGAACGCAGCAACCCCATCCTCCACCGTAACCAGATCCATCACCCCATCGTGCTCGATCTTGGTGCCCCACTTGAGTTCGGCGGCAGGCTTGCCGAGATATTTCCGCGCGGCGTCGTCATAGCGGTCGACGCAGAAGCGCACGTCCGAATACGGGCCGCTGCGGCGCGGGTTGCTGGCGGCGTGCAGGCCCAGAACTTTGGTGCCCATCGCGTTGGCGATATGCATCGGACCCGAGTCGGGCGTCATCAGCAGGTCGGCGCGTTCGAGTAATGCGGGTAGTTGTTTCAGCGTGTCTTTGCCGACCAGATCCAGGGCGGGCGACGCCATCGCCGCAAGAATCGCATCGCTGGTGTCGCGTTCGAGCTGGCTGCGCCCGCCGAGCAGCACGATCCGCCAGCCCCGTCCAACCGCGTGATCGGCAACCGCAGCGTAGCGTTGCGGCTGCCAGTTGCGCAGCGCGTGGCTGGAGCACGGCGAGATCGCCAGTGTCGGCATGCCGTCGTCGGGCCACTGCGCGCGCGCCCATTCGCGCGCCGCATCGGGCACAGGCATGTTCCAGATCACTTCGGTCTGCTTCAAGCCCAGCGGTTCGCAGAAACTGCCGATGGCGTCCAGCACGTGGATGCCGGGGCGGTCGGGGATGCGTTCGTTGACGAACAGACCGTGCAGATCTTTGGAGCGCGACCTGTCGTAGCCGATTCTGTGCTGCGCCGGCAAGAACGCCGACAGCAGGTTCGCCCGCGCCGCGACCTGCATCTGCAGCAGCGCATCGAAGCGCCGACCCTGCAGCTCGCGGCGCAGCCTGCGCATGCCGGTAACACCGGTCTTTTTGTCGTAGACGATGAATGTGACACCGGGCAGCCCTTCCAGCAGCGTCTGCTCGCCTTTGCCGATCACCCAGGTCAGCGCCACCGCGGGCCATGCCTGGCGCAGCGTGCGAATCAGCGGAAGGACGTGAGTGACGTCGCCCAGTGCGGACAGGCGCAGCAGACAGATCGATGCGGGCGCGTTCAAAAGATTTTCTTCACCTGCAGTTGATAGACTCGGCCTATGGTCGCCTTCGATGCCACCGAAAGCCTGATGCCGTTCCGCGATGCGCGCGGAGCGGGCGCTGGCGCGATTCTGTTCGACGCGACGTGTCTGCGGCAAGCAGGCATCCACGCGATGGAACCGGCCTGGTTCGATGCCGGCTGGTGGGGCGCACGCGCCGAAGCGGTCGGCAGCGGGGGCCGGGGCGGCGCATGGTTCGTCGCAGGTGGATCGGCCGAAGGCGGTTTCGGCCCGGCCGTGCTGCGCCATTACCTGCGCGGCGGATTCGCCTCCAGATTCACCCGCAACCGCCATGTCTGGCGCGGCGCCGACAAGATCCGCAGCTTCGACGAGTTCCGGCTGCTGCGCGAGCTGCTGCGCCGGCGTCTACCGGTGCCGCGCCCCATCGCTTCGATCTATTGGCGCGAAGGGCCGTTCTATCGCGCCGCAATCCTGCTCGAACGCCTGGACAATGTGCGATCGCTGGCCGACCGTGCCGCTGCATCCGGCAGCGCTGCGCCGTGGAAAGAAGCGGGTCAGATGATCGCCCGCATCCATCGCGCCGGGCTGGATCACGCCGATCTGAATGCCCACAACCTGCTGTTCGAAGACGATGGCCGCGGCTGGGTCATCGATCTGGACCGCAGCCAGCTGCGCATTCCGGCCACGGCATGGCGCGAGGCCAACCTTGCCCGTCTGCGGCGCTCGCTGTTGAAACTGCGCGGCGCCCGCAGCGTGGCCGAGGTCGGGAAGTATTACGCCACGCTGCGCAGCGCGTACGATGCGCTCTGGCAGAAAGGTACGTAGGCGAACGCACGATGAGTTGGGCTTTGCGGTTTCACGGTGTGGGCAATGCGTCGGCGGTCGAATTGGGCTCGGCCATGGCGACCATCGAACGCGACGGCCTGCCGTGGCTGACCGTCGACTGCGGCGGTGAGGGCCTCAGCGCCTATCTGGCGCACTACGGCGACGCGCCGCGCGCGCTGTTCGTCACCCATACCCATCTGGATCACGTCGGCGGCTTCGAGCGCCTCTTCATCGATACCTATTTCGATCCGGCGCGGCGCGGCCGTACACGCCTCTACGTACCCGCGCACGTGGTGCCGCTGCTGCACAAGCGCGTGGGCGACTACCCGAACGTGCTGGCCGAGGGCGGCGCCAATTTCTGGGACGCCTTCCAGGTGATCCCGGTGGGCGATGCGTTCTGGCACGAGGGCCTGCGTCTGGAAGTCTTCGAGACCCGCCATCACTGGCCGCAGACCAGCTACGGCCTGCGCCTGCGCGGCAGCGTGGTATGGACCAGCGACACCCGGCCGATCCCCGAAGCGCTGGCACGCTACGCCGATGCCGACGAACTGATCGCCCACGACTGCGGCCTGCACGGCAACCCTTCGCACTCCGGCATCGACGATTTGGAACGCGAATATCCGCCCGCGCTGCTCGAACGCTGCGTGCTGTACCACTACGCCAGCGCTGCCGATGGCGAAGCGCTGCGCCTGCGCGGACGCCGCATCGCCCATCCCGGTGAATGCATCGCACTGGCCGAACCGACCGCAGCGCAGGCCGAACCGTTCGACGCAACCGATCTGCTGCCGACGGCCTCCTGAGTCGCGATGAATACCGTGATCCGATCTGCCGATCTTCCTGCCGGCCTGCCTCGCGACCTGCTGGGTCGCCCGCTGCGCGACCTGCGTCTGTCGGTGATCGAAGCCTGCAACTTCCGCTGCCCGTACTGCATGCCCGCGGACCGCGTGCCCGACGACTACGGCTTGGATGCCGCGTCGCGGCTGTCGTTCGACGAGATCGCGCGCCTCGTGCGCGGCTTCGTGCGCGTGGGCGTGCGCAAGCTGCGCCTCACCGGAGGCGAGCCGCTGCTGCGCAGGCATCTGCCCAAATTGATCGCACGGCTGGCGGCGATCGATGGCCTCGACGACATCGCGCTGACCACCAACGGCAGTCTTCTTGCTGCGCAGGCCTGCGCACTGCGCCAGGCTGGTCTGCACCGGCTTACGGTGAGTCTGGATACGCTCGATCGCGAACAGTTCGCGACCTTGTCGGGCGGGCGAGGCGATCTTGCCGAAGTGCTGCGCGGCATCGGTGCCGCGAAGGCCGCGGGATTCGCGAACATCAAGCTCAATTGCGTGGTGCAGCGCGGCGTCAACGACGATCAGGTGCTGCCATTGGCCGCATTCGCGCGCGAGCAGGGCTGCACCCTGCGCTTCATCGAATATATGGACGTGGGCACCTGCAACGGCTGGGCGATCGAGCGCGTGATGCCTTCTGCGCAGCTGCGCGATCTGATCCACGCGCGCTGGCCGCTGCATGCGCTGGGCGCGCAGTATCGCGGCGAAGTCGCCGCGCGTCATGCGTTCGACGACGGCTGCGGCGAAGTCGGCTTCGTCAGTGCCATCAGCGCGCCGTTCTGCGGCGACTGCCACCGCGCTCGGGTGTCTGCGGAAGGTCGTCTGTATACCTGCCTGTTCGCCGGCGACGGCACCGATCTGCGGCCGTGGCTGGGTCGCGACGATGCGCTCTTCGTCGAACGATTGACGGACCTGTGGCAGGCCCGCGGAGATCGCTACAGCGAATTGCGCAGCGGCCTGCGCAGTCCGCGCAAGCGCGTCGAAATGTTTCTGGTCGGCGGATGAATACGAAACAAAAAAAAACGGCAGCGCTGAGCCATCTCGACACGGATGGCCATCCAGCGATGGTCGATGTCTCAGCGAAAGCGGTGACCGCCCGCGTCGCGACCGCCGAATGCCGGGTGCAATTTCCGGCCGCAGTTGCCGTGCAGTTGCGAAAGAACGCCATGAAAAGCGCGAAGGGTGGGGTGGTCGATACCGCGATCGTTGCCGGTACGCTGGCAGTGAAGCGTACCCATGAACTGATTCCGTTTTGCCATCCGCTGTCGATCGACGGCATCCGTTTCGCCATCGACTGGCGCGGCGAACGCGAATTGGAGATCGTCTGCACCGTCAACACCACGCATCGCACCGGTGTCGAAATGGAGGCGATGACCGGGGCGACCATTGCCGCGCTCACTGTCTACGACATGTGCAAGGCGCTGTCGCATGCCATCGTGCTGGGTCCGGCGAAACTGCGCGGCAAGCGCGGCGGCAAACGCGACTTCGGCGCGATCGCGGAGAAGGCTTGATGGCCGCGATTACAGTGCTGTATTTCGCCAGCTTGCGCGATGCGGCGGGCATCGACAGCGCGCAGGTCGACCATGACGGCGATCTGCGCGCGCTGTACGTTGCGCTGCAGGCGAAGCATGGTTTCACGCTGCCGGCCGAGCGTCTGAGGGTCGCGATGAACGGCGCGTTCGCATGTTGGGACGATGTGCCGGGGGAGGGCGCCGAGGTTGCATTCATTCCGCCGGTCAGTGGAGGCTGATGATGACGCCGCGA
>JANOXT010000336.1:0-5026 GCA_031418555.1 Lysobacterales bacterium
GCCAGTGATTCCTGCAGTGTGCCGCGCAGGCGGCCGCTCTGCTGTTTGATGTCTTCGACCGAATGGGGGCTCATCAGTACACGTCCCGCGCGTAGCGGCCCTGCGACTGCAGGCCGTTGAGATATTCGGACGCGTCTTCGGCGGACTTGCCGCCGTGCTGCGCGATCACCTCCAGCAGTGCCGCATGCACGTCTTTGGCCATCCGTGTGGCATCGCCGCAGACATACAGATGCGCGCCGCTTTCCAGCCAGTCGAACAGCGCTTTGCCGTGTTCGCGCAACGTGTGCTGCACGTAGACCTTGTGGCCCTGATCGCGCGAGAACGCGAGATCCAGACGCTGAAGTTCGCCGTGTTTCAGTGCGTCCTGCCATTCGAGCTGATAGAGGAAGTCGTGGCGCGCATGCGGGTTGCCGAACAGCAGCCAGTTGCGGCCGCTGGCGCCGGCGGTCATCGAACGCATCGCGCTGCGCTCCTGCACGAACCCGCGGAACGGCGCCACGCCGGTACCCGGGCCGATCATGATCACGTCGCGCGCGAGATCGGCGGGCAGGCGGAAGCGTTCGTTGCGCTCGATGAACACCGGCAGCGATGCGCCTTCTTCGCGGGTGGCGAGATGGTGCGAGGCCGCGCCCCAGCGCTGGGCGTTGCCGTGCGGGCTGCTATACAGGTATTCGACGTGGGCGACGGTGAGATGCGCTTCGTCGCCGACGACCTTTCGGCTGGAGGCGATGGAATACAGCCGCGGCTGCAGCGGGCGCAACGCTTCGACCAGCGCCTCCGCCGTCCACGCGCCGACATGCGCCTGCAGCAGATCGATGATCTGCGATTGGCCCATGAGTGCGGTCAGGGCATCGCGCTGATCCGGCGCCAGCAGGCGGTTGAGCCTGTCGCTGCCGGCATGCGCGGCATGCGTTGCGATGAAGGGACGACTCAGACGGGTGATCTCGCGTTTGCGGCCCAGCCAGTCGCGCAGCGGCAGCGATTCGCCACCATGGCTGACGGCCGCGTCGGCATCCAGATCCAATGCGTCGGCAATTGCATGCACCAGTGCGGGCGGATTCTCGATCCACACGCCCAGGGCATCGCCGGGTTCGTAATCCAGGCCGGCGCCTTCCAGCGACAGTTCGAGGTGGCGCACGTCCCTGTCGGAGCCCCGTCCAGTGATCCGCAGATTCGCCAGCACTTCGGCGGCGAACGGGCGCTCCCGGGTCCAGGCCGCTGGCGCATGCGCATGCGGGCGCAGCGCGGTGACGGTCGCCAAGGGCGGGCGCGGTTTCAGCGCGTCTTTGGCTTCCGCGAACAGCTGCACCGACCACGGTCCGGCGACGGTGTCGATATCGAGATCGGCATCGGCGCGGGCAACCCAGCGCTGCGCGCCCAAGGCCTCCAGACGCGCGTCGATACGCTGGCCGATGACGCAGAACTGCGGATAGCTGGAATCGCCCAGGCCGAGCACCGCAAAGCGCAGCTGCGGCAGCTGCGGCGCGCGCTTGCCCTCGATGAATTCGACCAGCGCGCGGGCGTCGTCCGGCGGATCGCCGTCGCCCTGGGTGCTGATCACGATCGCCAGGAAGCGCTCGTCCTTGAGTTCTCGCGTCTGGTAGGCGTCGGCACGCAGCAGGCGCACGGGCAGCCCGTCGGCTTCGAATGTCGCGACCAGCGCCTCGGCGACGCGGCGGGCATTGCCGGTCTGGCTGCCGTACACCACCGTGAGCCGGGTACGCTCGAGGCTGTCCGAGTTCGCGGGGAGGGCGGTGATCGGCTCAGCAGCGCCGCCCTGCGCGCGCGCCAGCCCGGCCGCGTAGCCGGAGAGCCACCACAGACCATCGCGGTCCAGGCCTTCGGCCAGACGGGCGATGTGTGCGAAGGGCTCTGACGACAGCGGGCTTGGCGAGAGCGTCGACAGCAGCGTGGCGGGGTTGGCGGGAGACATGATGACGACCTGCAGTCCGTGCGGAGTGATGTTGACTGAGGATGCAGCGTAGGCGCCGGTCATTGCTGCCGGAAAGGAGCGCTTGTTATGCGCTTATGCCGGGCCGCACTTTCCGCATCCGGAACGGGCACGGATACTGCACAGCCAGTTGCCTCGACCTGCGCACCGCTGTCGTAGCCCGCAGCATCTGTTTGCCCAGTCCGCGCCGGCGTCGCAGCCGTCGTGGGTTACAGTCCCTTGGCCGCATTGCAGGTCTGCGCCGCCCATTCAACCACCTTGAAACCCATGCCCCATTCCGCGCTGAGCCACCTCGACCGTCTCGAAGCCGAGAGCATCCACATCCTGCGCGAAGTCGCGTCCGAATTCCGCAACCCGGTCATGCTGTATTCGGTCGGCAAGGACAGCTCGGTGCTGCTGCATCTGCTGCAGAAAGCCTTCGCGCCCGCGCGCTCGCCCATCCCGCTGATGCATATCGATACCGGCTGGAAGTTCCGCGAGATGATCGCCTTCCGCGACCGGCGCGCGAAAGAAACCGGCATTGAACTGCGCGTGCACACCAATCCCGACGGCGTGGCCCAAGGCATGAATCCGATCACCTTCGGCGCCACCGTGCACACCGATGTGATGAAGACCCAAGCGCTGAAACAGGCGCTGGATCTGCACGGTTTCGATGCGGCCATCGGCGGCGCGCGTCGCGACGAGGAAAAGTCCCGCGCCAAAGAGCGCATCTTTTCGTTCCGCTCCGCGCAGCACCGCTGGGATCCGAAAAACCAGCGCCCGGAGCTCTGGAGCCTGTACAACACCCGGATCCACAAGGGCGAGTCGGTGCGTGTGTTTCCGATCTCGAACTGGACCGAGCTGGACGTGTGGCTCTACATCTATCGCGAGAAGATCGAAGTGCCGTCGCTGTATCTGGCCGCAGAACGCCCGGTGGTGGAGCGCGATGGCGCACTGATCATGGTCGACGACGCACGCCTGCCGCTGCGCGAAGACGAAACGCCGGCGCTCAAGCGCGTGCGCTTCCGTACGCTGGGCTGCTATCCGCTGACCGGCGCCATCGAGTCCGAAGCCGATACGCTGGAGAAGATCATCGCCGAGATGCTGGTCGCGACCACGTCCGAGCGGCAGGGACGGATGATCGACCACGATCCTTCCGCTTCGATGGAAAAGAAGAAGCAGGAGGGCTATTTCTGATGTCCGTCATTGTTCAACACCATGAAGCCGACGCTGCAGTCGCGGCCTATCTGCAGCAGCACGAGCACAAACAGCTGCTGCGCTTCATCACCTGCGGCAGCGTCGACGACGGCAAAAGCACGCTGATCGGCCGTCTGCTGCACGACACCAAGCTGCTGCTGGACGACCAGCTGGCGGCGCTGGAGGCCGACAGCCTGCGGCACGGCACCCAGAACGGGCAGATCGATTTCGCCCTGCTGGTCGACGGCCTGCAGGCGGAGCGCGAGCAAGGCATCACCATCGATGTCGCCTACCGCTTCTTCAACACCGACCGCCGCAAGTTCATCGTTGCCGACTGCCCGGGCCACGAGCAGTACACCCGCAACATGGCGACCGGCGCTTCGACTGCAGATCTCGCCATCGTATTGGTGGATGCGCGCAAGGGCCTGCTCACCCAGACGCGTCGCCACAGCTATATCGTCTCGCTGCTGGGCATTCGCCACGTGGTGCTGGCGGTGAACAAGATGGATCTCGTCGACTACGACGAAGCGGTGTTCACCCGGATCGTCGAAGATTACCGCAATCTGGCCGCGCAGCTCGGCATCGCGCAGGTCACTTCGATTCCGCTGTCGGCGCTGAACGGCGACAACATGCTGGCATCGTCTCCACGCATGCCGTGGTACACCGGCACGACGCTGCTGGAGCATCTGGAAACCGTCGAAACCACGTCGATCGGCGATGCGCACCGCGACCTGGGTCTGCGCATGCCGGTGCAGTGGGTGTGCCGGCCGGATCAGAACTTTCGCGGCTTCGCAGGCACGATCGTTTCCGGCGCGGTGAAGCCCGGCGATGCGATCGTTGCGCTGCCGTCCGGCCGGCGCTCGCGGGTCGCGCGCATCGTCGACGGTGGCGGCGGCGGCGACCTCGCCGATGCAGCGGTTGGCCGCGCAGTGACGCTGACGCTGGAGGACGAGATCGACATCAGCCGCGGCGATGTGATCGCCGCTGCGGATTCGCCGCCTGAGGTTGCCGACCAGTTCGCCGTGCACGTGCTGTGGATGGGCGAGCACGCGCTGCTGCCCGGGCGTCCGTATTGGCTGAAGATCGGTGCGCGCACGGTTGGCGCATCGATTACCGAAATCAAACATCGCGTCGACGTGAATACCCAGGAGCATCTAGCCGCGAAGTCGCTTGATCTCAACGAAGTCGGCTACTGCAACCTGCATCTGGACCAGCGGGTGCCGTTCGAAGCCTATGCGCACAGTCGCGAACTCGGGGGTTTCATCCTGATCGATCGCCAGACCCATGCGACGGTCGCGGCCGGCACGATCGATTTCGCGCTGCGCCGCGCCGCGAACGTGCATTGGCAGCATCTTGAAGTGGACAAGTTTGCGCGCGCGCGCAGCCTGGGCCAGTCGCCGCACTGCGTGTGGTTCACCGGTTTGTCGGGCTCGGGCAAATCCACGGTCGCCAATCTGGTCGAGAAGCGACTCATGGCGATGGGCATGAACACCTATCTCCTCGACGGCGACAACGTCCGCCATGGCCTCAACAAGGACCTTGGCTTCAGCGATGAAGATCGCGTCGAGAACATCCGCCGGGTCGCCGAAGTTGCCAAACTCATGGTCGATGCCGGGCTGATCGTGCTGGTGAGCTTCATCTCGCCGTTCCGCGCCGAGCGGCGGATGGCGCGCGAATTGTTCGACGACGGCGAATTCATCGAAGTCTTCGTCGATACGCCCTTGGCCGTGGCCGAAAACCGCGACGTGAAGGGGCTGTACGCGAAAGCGCGCGCCGGCAAGATCCCCAACTTCACCGGCATCGATTCGCCGTACGAAGTACCCGAGGCGCCGGAGCTGCGGTTGAATACCGAGGCGCAGACGCCCGACGTATTGGCTGAAGAGGTAGTGGCACGGTTGC
>JANOXT010000337.1:0-2568 GCA_031418555.1 Lysobacterales bacterium
CCACGGGCAACCGGTCTGCGGATCGCGCAGGCGGGCCATGATGGCGATGAGGCGTTGGATGCCTGATGAAGCGGCGTCTGAACTCATTGTCTCTGTCCGGCAGTCGAGCGAAGCCATGATGCTTGTCATCCCGAGCGTAGCGAGGGACCTGCTTCAGTTTGGTTTGAAAAAACAAAAAAAGCTGGTCGCTCGCTACGCTCGGGATGACAGCAAGAGCAGATCTGCGCTGCGGATTATCCGCACCAACTCGCCCAAGGCAACGCCATATCCCCCAAGGCCACGAAATCGCCGTTGAGCAGCGTATCGCGCTGGTTGTAGCGGAACGGCCGCCCCTGCGGATCCAGCACGCGGCCACCGGCGGCTTCGACGATCACCTGTCCCGCGGCCGTGTCCCATTCACTGGTCGGCGCGAAACGCGGATACAGGTCGATGCCGCCCTCGGCGACGCGGCAGAATTTCAGCGATGAACCGACGCCGATCGCTTTGAATTCGCCCGTCTGCGCTGCCATCTTCGCAATGAAGGCTTCGGTGCGCGCGTCGCGATGCGAACGGCTGGCGGCCACGCGCAGCGGCGCCAGCGCAGGGGTGCGCGTTTCGATCTCGATCTCGCCCACCGCATCGCGGCGATAAGCGCCGTGGACCGGATCGCCCCACCACAGCTCACCGGTGACAGGCGCCTGGATCACGCCGAAGAGAGCCACGCCGTTTTCGATCAGCGCGATATTGACGGTGAACTCGCCATTGCGCTTGACGAACTCGCGGGTGCCGTCGAGCGGATCGACCAGCCACAGCCGCGACCAGCTTCGTCGCGTAGCGATGTCGGTTTCCGCCGATTCCTCCGACAGCACCGGAATGTCCGGCGTGAGCCGATGCAGGCCCTCCACGATGCGCTGGTGCGAAGCCAGATCGGCGGCCGTCAGCGGGCTGTTGTCGGTTTTGCGTTCGACATCGAACGGCTGCGCGTAGATCGCAAGGATATCGGCGGCAGCCGCCTGAGCCAGCGCGATGACGCTTTCGCGTACCGCTTCGTCAACCAGCATCGACATGGCGCAGCCACTCCCTTACAAGAAACAAGGCGGCGATCGAACGCCCTTCGGAAAATTCGTCGTCCAGAATCAACTCGTGCAGCGCATCGAGCCGCCACGGCAGCACGTCGAGGATTTCGGGCTCGTCGCCCGGCAGCCGTTCTTCGTACAGGTCGCGCGCCAGCACCAGCACGGTTTCATGGCCCATATATGTCGGGGCCAGCGAGAGTCTGCGAAGTACGGTCAGCGAACGCGCGCCGTAGCCCGCTTCTTCCTTCAATTCGCGGTTGGCGGCCTGCTCAGGCGTTTCGCCATCGTCGATCTTGCCTTTGACCAGGCCGAGTTCATAGCGATGGGTGCCTGCGGCGTATTCGCGAATCAGCAGTGCGGTATTGTCGTCCAGCATCGGCACCACGATCACCGCACCATGGCCGGTGGCGGGTGCGCGCTGGTAGAGCCGGCGCTCGCCGTTGGAAAATTCGAGATCCAGCTCTTCGATCACGCGATGCGGGTCGCCCTGACGGCGACGGACCTCATGGATGATCGGCAGCGGACGGGTCACGCAGCACCCGCGCTGACGCGCCGCGGAGCCGGACGGGCAATAATGGGGGAATGAAGACACATGCGCCGATCATAAACGACAGCAGGGCAGCCGACGCGGGTAATGATGTCGCCCGCCGCTGGCGCGCGCGCGACCTCGCAGTGCTTTGGCATCCGTGCACGCAGATGCGCGAACATCCGGATACGCTGCCGCTGCTTGCGGTGGCGCGCGGCGAAGGCGCCTGGCTGATCGGCCACGACGGCAGCCGCACGCTGGATGCGATCAGCAGCTGGTGGACCAACATCCACGGCCACAGCGAGCCTCGGATCGCCGAGGCCATCGCGCGGCAGGCAAGGACGCTTGAGCACGTGATTCTGGCCGGCGTCTCGCACGCACCGGCGGTGGAGCTGGCCGAGCGTCTGCTCGCCATCGCGCCGCGCCAGGCCGGGCGCGCACCGCTGAGCAAAGTGTTCTACGCCGACAACGGCTCGGCAGGCGTGGAAGTCGCGCTGAAAATGGCCTTCCACTGGTTCCGCAATCAGGGCGAACGCGACGGCGGCGAAAGCCGGCGCACCAAATTCGTTGCGCTGGAAAACGGCTATCACGGCGAGACCATCGGCGCGCTGTCGGTGGGCGATATCCAGCTGTATCGCCGCATCTATGCGCCGCTGCTGCTCGAATGCCTGTTCGCGCCTTCGCCCGATGCTTACAACGCGCCCGAAGGCCTCGGCGCGCAAGCCCATGCCGAAGCCGCCGCCGATGCTTTGGGGCATCTGTTCGATCAGCATCCGGGCGAAGTCTGCGCATTGATTCTTGAACCCCGCGTCCAGTGCGCAGGCGGTATGCGCATGCACCATCCGGCTTATCTGCGCCGGGTACGCGCGCTGTGCGATGCGCACGGCGTGCTGCTGATCGCAGACGAGATCGCGGTGGGTTTCGGCCGCACCGGGCCGATGTTCGCAAGCGAGGACTCCGGGGTGATGCCGGATCTGCTGTGTCTGT